>NZ_ALNS01000036.1:0-1491 GCF_000286655.1 Enterobacter sp. SST3
CGAGCGGCGGACGGGTGAGTAATGTCTGGGAAACTGCCTGATGGAGGGGGATAACTACTGGAAACGGTAGCTAATACCGCATAACGTCGCAAGACCAAAGAGGGGGACCTTCGGGCCTCTTGCCATCAGATGTGCCCAGATGGGATTAGCTAGTAGGTGGGGTAACGGCTCACCTAGGCGACGATCCCTAGCTGGTCTGAGAGGATGACCAGCCACACTGGAACTGAGACACGGTCCAGACTCCTACGGGAGGCAGCAGTGGGGAATATTGCACAATGGGCGCAAGCCTGATGCAGCCATGCCGCGTGTATGAAGAAGGCCTTCGGGTTGTAAAGTACTTTCAGCGGGGAGGAAGGTGTTGAGGTTAATAACCTCAGCAATTGACGTTACCCGCAGAAGAAGCACCGGCTAACTCCGTGCCAGCAGCCGCGGTAATACGGAGGGTGCAAGCGTTAATCGGAATTACTGGGCGTAAAGCGCACGCAGGCGGTCTGTCAAGTCGGATGTGAAATCCCCGGGCTCAACCTGGGAACTGCATTCGAAACTGGCAGGCTAGAGTCTTGTAGAGGGGGGTAGAATTCCAGGTGTAGCGGTGAAATGCGTAGAGATCTGGAGGAATACCGGTGGCGAAGGCGGCCCCCTGGACAAAGACTGACGCTCAGGTGCGAAAGCGTGGGGAGCAAACAGGATTAGATACCCTGGTAGTCCACGCCGTAAACGATGTCGACTTGGAGGTTGTGCCCTTGAGGCGTGGCTTCCGGAGCTAACGCGTTAAGTCGACCGCCTGGGGAGTACGGCCGCAAGGTTAAAACTCAAATGAATTGACGGGGGCCCGCACAAGCGGTGGAGCATGTGGTTTAATTCGATGCAACGCGAAGAACCTTACCTACTCTTGACATCCAGAGAACTTTCCAGAGATGGATTGGTGCCTTCGGGAACTCTGAGACAGGTGCTGCATGGCTGTCGTCAGCTCGTGTTGTGAAATGTTGGGTTAAGTCCCGCAACGAGCGCAACCCTTATCCTTTGTTGCCAGCGGTCCGGCCGGGAACTCAAAGGAGACTGCCAGTGATAAACTGGAGGAAGGTGGGGATGACGTCAAGTCATCATGGCCCTTACGAGTAGGGCTACACACGTGCTACAATGGCGCATACAAAGAGAAGCGACCTCGCGAGAGCAAGCGGACCTCATAAAGTGCGTCGTAGTCCGGATTGGAGTCTGCAACTCGACTCCATGAAGTCGGAATCGCTAGTAATCGTAGATCAGAATGCTACGGTGAATACGTTCCCGGGCCTTGTACACACCGCCCGTCACACCATGGGAGTGGGTTGCAAAAGAAGTAGGTAGCTTAACCTTCGGGAGGGCGCTTACCACTTTGTGATTCATGACTGGGGTGAAGTCGTAACAAGGTAACCGTAGGGGAACCTGCGGTTGGATCACCTCCTTACCTTAAAGAACCTGCCTTTGCAGTGCTCACACAGATTGTCTGATGAA
>NZ_ALNS01000037.1:0-4807 GCF_000286655.1 Enterobacter sp. SST3
TTCATGTGGATCACACTTACACCGCTGAGGACATGATGCGTGCAGGGCGTGACGTTGAGAAGAATGTGTTAAGCCGCGCGCTGTATCAGGTGCTGGCCCAGCGTGTCTTCGTTTACGGTAACAGAACCATCATTCTTTAATCTTTCGGAAAATGAATTGATTAGCTTTGCGCCTTTACGGATAAAAAGCAGGCAAACAACTTCATTTCCCTAAAGGAAAGCTTTACAGGGGCGTCTCATTTGATATGATGCGCCCCGCTTCCAGCAGGAAGCAGGCCAGTAAAAAGTATTACCCCGTGGTGGGGTTCCCGAGCGGCCAAAGGGAGCAGACTGTAAATCTGCCGTCATCGACTTCGAAGGTTCGAATCCTTCCCCCACCACCATCTCTCAGCACGACCTCAAAATTTGAATTACCCCTGGTGGGGTTCCCGAGCGGCCAAAGGGAGCAGACTGTAAATCTGCCGTCATCGACTTCGAAGGTTCGAATCCTTCCCCCACCACCATCACTTCCCCAACATAAAAAAACCGAGTCCGCCCTTGTAGGCCGGGTAAGGCGCAGACGCCACCCGGCGACAGAAACCTACATCGGAGGCAAGCGACGCCTGACCGGCGAACTCTTCACAATCGACGTATTACACTGGGCATGTTCCGCCAGGCCGTCCAGCAGCGCATCAAGCTGTTCGATTGACCGCACCACCAGCCTGATGACGAAGCAGTCCTCCCCGGTGACTTTGTCGCTCTCAATACACTCCGGCATCGCCTGAATATACTTATCCACCTTATGCAACAGCCCTGGCAACGGCCGTACGCGCACCAGCGCGTGCAGCGTATACCCCAGCGCCGCCAGATTCACCCGTGCACCATAACCCTGAATCACACCGCGCTCTTCCAGCCGCTTCAGGCGCTCTGCCGTACTGGGGGACGTCAGACCGATGCGGCCGCTGAGCACCTTCAACGACATGCGCGCATCCTCAACCAGGCAGGCTAAAATTTGTCGGTCGATATCATCGATAAGGCATTCCATTCTTTTCACCTAATTTTAAAAAGTCATTTACCTTTTCAACCTTATCTCACCCCTGTAAAACCCGACAGCGATTTTCGACAATAGCGTCATTAATCAGGAGGTGGATGATGCGTGATTTCCATAAAGGCGTGTGGCAAATGAGCCTGGCGATGTTAATTTCCGGCTCTATCGGCGCGTTTGTTTTGCTCTCCGGTCTGCCGGTGACGGAAGTGGTGTTCTGGCGCTGTCTTATCGGGGCTATGGCGCTTTTTATTTTTATCCGGGCAAGTCAAAAGCCCTTCAGCCCCCTCACCCGCACCACGCTGCTGCTGGCTATTCTTGGCGGCGTGGCGCTCGTGGTGAACTGGGTGCTGCTCTTCGCGGCCTATGAGCGTATCTCAATTGGTCTTTCAACCGTGGTCTATAACACCCAGCCTTTTATGCTGGTCTTGATGGGGATGTTTCTGGGCGAACGCGTCAGCCTGGTGAAATGGGGCTGGCTATTCCTCGCCTTTGGCGGCGTGGTGATCCTGCTCTCCAGCGAGCTGACCGGCGCGCATGGCAGCGAATGGCTCACCGGAATAGGTTTGGCCATGGCCGCGGCCTTCTTCTACGCGCTGACGGCAATCATTGCGCGCAAACTGAAAACAATCGCACCGCAGCATATTGCCTTTATCCAGGTGCTGACCGGCGTCGTGATGCTTTTGCCGTTTGCCAGCCTGCCGTCATTTTCCGGTGATTTCCCCTGGCCGATGCTGCTGACGCTCGGCATTGTCCATACCGGCATTATGTACCAGCTGCTCTACAGCGCAATTCAGAAGCTGCCTACGCCCATCACCGGCTCCCTGTCGTTTATCTATCCGGTGGTGGCAATTGTTGTCGATAATCTGGTGTTCGGACACGCGCTTAACCTGACGCAGCTGGCGGGCGGCGCGCTGATCCTGTTTGCTGCCGCGGGCAACAACCTGGGCTGGGGCGAAAAAAAACCCCGCGAGCGCGGGGTTAGTATCAAAACGGCGAATTAGCGACGGGCGCGTACAATCTGGTATTTGCGCGTCAGGTACTCCACCGGCGCGCTCCAGATGTGGACCAGGCGTGAGAAAGGAAACAGCACAAACAGCGTCATCCCCAGCACCAGGTGAACGCGGAAGATAAACGCCACGCCGTCCAGGTGCTCAGATGCTCCGCCGTGGAAGGTCACCACGGACTGCGCCCAGCCGACCAGCTTAATCATTTCGCTTCCGTCCATATGCTGCGCCGAGAACGGAATGGTCAGCAGACCCAGCGCGCACTGTACCATCAGCAGGGAGAGGATCAGGATATCCGCTGCGGTTGTGGTCGCACGCACGCGCGGGCTGAACAGACGACGCTTGAGCAGCAGCAGGCCGCCAACAAGGGTCATCACGCCGCAGGCACCGCCCGCGATCATCGCCATCTTCTGCTTCACCTCAATCGGCAGCCACGCTTCATACATCCAGTGCGGCGTCAGCATCCCGAGGAAGTGACCGGCAAAAATGCCCAGAATCCCGATGTGGAACAGGTTAGACGCCACGTGCATCCCCTTGCGGTCCAGCATCTGGCTGGAGGCGGCACGCCAGGTGTACTGGCCATAATCGTAACGCAGCCAGCTTCCCACCAGGAACACGGTGCCCGCGATATACGGGTAAATGTCAAAGAAGAACATATTCAGGAAGTGCATTAGTGCCGTCCTCCGTTAGAGATATTCAAATATTGCGGGGCAACCGCGCCGGCAAAACGGCGCTGGTGAGCAGCGATTTCAGACTCGCCGCAGTTCTGGTCAGCAAAGAATTTGACCTGCTCTTCTTCCCAGACCGCATCCAGCGCCTGTGGCGTATCGTCACGGGCCTCATCGGCGATTTTCTCCGCCACTTTTTCACTGTCGACAGAGGCGTTGGCGAGCTTCACCAGCAGATCGAACAGCACCGCGTAGCGGCTCTCACGCTGCTGAAGACGCGCGCCGAGCAGCGCCAGGATCGGCGCGATGTCCTGCAGACCGCCCAGCGCCTCTTCTTTTGGCAGCTGCGCCAGATATTCCAGATAGAGCGGCAGGTGATCCGGCAGCTCGCGGCTGTCGAGCTGCAGACCGTGCTGCTCGTACTGTGCCATCAGGTCGACCATCGCCTGACCGCGGTCGCGGGATTCACCGTGAACGTGTTCGAACAGCAGCAGCGAGGTCGCACGCCCCCGGTCAAACAGCTGGCTGTAGTCCGCCTGCGCATCAAGAAGATCGCGCGCCAGCAGATCGCGGAGGAAAACGCCCAGCTTCTGGGCATCTTCTTTATCCAGGTTTTCAGATGCCGCAAGCGCATCAAAAAGTTCCTGCTGGTGCTGCGCCAGCGCAGCATCCGGGTACTCGAGCAGACGCGAAACAATGACGAGTTCAATCATGAGTGCGGCTCCGTTTTACTGGTCACATCCATGGCGTCGATGCGGCGGCTGTTGAACAGGTTGAATTTGCTGTCTGACCCGTGGCAGCCGTCGCCAAAGGTAAAGCCACAGCCGTTTTTCTCCGGGAAGGCCTCGCGGGCCAGCTCACGGTGGCTGCTCGGCACCACGAAACGGTCTTCGTAGTTGGCAATCGCCAGATAGCGGTACATTTCCTGCGCCTGCGCTTCGGTCAGACCGACCTCTTCCAGCGCGCGGGTGTCGGTTACGCCGTCCACGGTTTCGGCACGCTTGAAGTGGCGCATCGCCAGCATACGCTTCAGCGCCAGCAGTACGGGCTGGGTATCCCCTGCGGTCAGCAGGTTGGCCAGGTACTGAACCGGAATACGCAGGCTCTCCACGTCCGGCAGAATGCCGTTGCTGCCCAGCTCACCCGCGTCAGCGGCAGACTGAATCGGCGACAGCGGCGGCACGTACCAGACCATCGGCAGCGTGCGGTATTCCGGATGCAGCGGCAGGGCCAGCTTCCAGTCCATCGCCATTTTGTACACCGGAGACTGCTGCGCGGCGTCAATCACGCTCTGCGGAATGCCGTCCTTCAGCGCCTGCTCAATCACTTTCGGATCGTTCGGGTCGAGGAAGACATCCAGCTGACGCTGATACAGATCCTTCTCGTTCTCGGTGCTCGCGGCGTTTTCAATCGCGTCCGCGTCGTACAGCAGCACGCCGAGGTAGCGAATACGGCCTACGCAACTCTCGGAGCAGACGGTCGGCATACCGGCTTCGATACGCGGGTAGCAGAAGATGCACTTCTCGGACTTGCCGCTCTTCCAGTTGAAGTAGATCTTTTTGTACGGGCAGCCGGTGATGCACATGCGCCAGCCGCGGCACTTGTCCTGGTCGATCAGCACGATGCCGTCTTCTTCACGCTTGTAGATGGCGCCGCTCGGGCAGGTCGCCACGCACGCCGGGTTAAGGCAGTGCTCGCACAGGCGCGGCAGATACATCATGAAGGTGTTTTCGAACTGGCCGTACATCGCCTTCTGCATGTTCTCGAAGTTCTGGTCTTTGGCGCGTTTTTCGAACTCGCCGCCCAGAATCTCCTCCCAGTTTGGACCGCTGGTAATTTTGTCCATGCGCTGACCGGTGATCAGCGAGCGGGGACGGGCGATCGGCTGGTGTTTACCTTCCGGCGCGTTGTGCAGATTCTGGTAGTCGTAGTCAAACGGCTCGTAGTAATCCTCGATGCCCGGCAGGTGCGGGTTAGCAAAGATTTTTCCCAGAAGCCAAGCGCGGTTACCCATGCGCGGCTGCAGCTTGCCGTTGATTTTGCGGATCCAGCCGCCCTTCCACTTCTCCTGGTTTTCCCAGTCGGTCGGGAAGCCGGTGCCCGGCTTGC
>NZ_ALNS01000038.1:0-140850 GCF_000286655.1 Enterobacter sp. SST3
TGGCGAGTCGGGGTGTCGTATTCAACGTGGGAAGTGTTGATGGTGATACCACGAGCTTTTTCTTCTGGTGCGTTATCGATCTGGTCGAATGCACGAGCAGAACCACCGTAGGTTTTAGCCAGAACGGTAGTGATTGCAGCAGTCAGGGTAGTTTTACCATGGTCAACGTGGCCGATAGTACCAACGTTGACGTGCGGTTTTGTACGTTCAAATTTTTCTTTAGACACGGCTATATTCCTTACTATAGTGCTCTCCCCTCTGGAGAGAGCACGGGACTTAGGTTTTAATCCTGTGGATTACTTACCACGGGCTTCAATAACGGCCTGAGCAACGTTGTTAGGCGCATCATCATACTTCAGGAATTCCATGGTGTATGATGCACGACCTTTGGTCAGAGAACGCAGCTGAGTTGCATATCCGAACATTTCAGACAGCGGAACTTCAGCGTGGATCTTAACGCCAGTTACTTCGGATTCCTGACCACGCAGCATACCGCGACGACGGCTCAAGTCACCGATAACGTCACCGGTGTTCTCTTCAGGAGTTTCTACTTCAACCTTCATGATTGGCTCAAGCAGAACTGGTTTTGCTTTCTTAAAGCCTTCTTTAAAGGCAATAGACGCAGCCAGTTTAAACGCCAGTTCAGAGGAGTCAACGTCGTGGTAAGAACCGAAGTGCAGACGAACACCCATGTCAACAACCGGATAGCCAGCCAGAGGGCCCGCTTTCAGCTGTTCCTGGATGCCTTTATCAACGGCTGGGATGTATTCGCCAGGAATTACACCACCTTTGATGTCGTTGATGAACTCGTAACCTTTCGGGTTAGAGCCCGGCTCCAGTGGGTACATGTCGATCACAACGTGACCGTACTGACCGCGACCACCAGACTGCTTAGCGTGTTTACCTTCAATGTCGGTAACTTTCGCGCGAATCGCTTCGCGGTAAGCAACCTGAGGTTTACCCACGTTCGCTTCAACGTTGAATTCACGCTTCATACGGTCAACGATGATGTCCAGGTGCAGTTCACCCATACCAGCGATGATGGTCTGGTTAGATTCTTCATCAGTCCATACGCGGAATGATGGGTCTTCTTTCGCCAGACGGCCCAGAGCCAGACCCATTTTTTCCTGGTCAGCTTTGGTTTTTGGTTCAACTGCGATGGAGATTACCGGCTCTGGGAATTCCATACGCTCCAGAATGATCGGGTGATCCGGGTCACACAGGGTGTCACCAGTGGTCACGTCTTTCAGACCGATAGCTGCAGCGATGTCGCCCGCACGAACTTCTTTGATCTCTTCACGTTTGTTAGCGTGCATCTGTACGATACGGCCAAAACGCTCACGCGCCGCTTTCACGGAGTTCAGGATGGTGTCACCGGAGTTAACCACACCAGAGTAAACGCGGAAGAAGGTCAGGTTACCCACGAATGGGTCGGTAGCAATTTTGAACGCCAGTGCAGAGAATGGCTCTTCGTCGCTTGCGTGACGCTCAGCCGGGGTATCTTTACCGTCGTCCAGGATGCCGTTGATTGCAGGAACGTCAACCGGGGATGGCAGGTAGTCAACTACCGCATCCAGCATCGCCTGAACACCTTTGTTCTTGAACGCAGAACCACAGGTTACCAGGATGATTTCGTTGTTCAGAACGCGCTGACGCAGAGCTTTTTTGATCTCTTCTTCAGTCAGTTCTTCACCACCCAGGTATTTCTCCATCAGCTCTTCAGAAGCTTCAGCAGCGGATTCGATCAGGTTCTGGTGCCATTCGTCAGCCAGGTCCTGCATTGCAGCTGGGATATCTTCGTATTCGAAGGTAACGCCTTGGTCTGCATCGTTCCAGTTGATGGCTTTCATTTTCACCAGGTCGATAACGCCGGTGAAGCCTTCTTCAGCACCAATTGCCAGCTGCAGCGGAACAGGGTTCGCGCCCAGACGGGTTTTGATCTGACCAACAACTTTCAGGAAGTTAGCACCCATACGGTCCATTTTGTTAACGAACGCGATGCGTGGAACTTTATATTTGTTCGCCTGACGCCATACGGTTTCAGACTGTGGCTGAACACCACCAACTGCGCAATAAACCATTACCGCGCCGTCAAGAACACGCATGGAACGTTCTACTTCGATGGTGAAGTCAACGTGCCCTGGGGTGTCGATGATGTTTACGCGATGCGGTTCGTACTGCTTAGCCATACCTGACCAGAATGCAGTAGTCGCTGCGGAGGTGATAGTGATACCACGCTCCTGCTCCTGTTCCATCCAGTCCATGGTGGCTGCGCCGTCATGAACTTCACCGATTTTGTGGTTTACACCGGTGTAGAACAGAATACGTTCGGTAGTAGTGGTTTTACCGGCGTCGATGTGCGCACTGATACCGATGTTGCGGTAGCGTGCGATGGGTGTTGTACGAGCCATTTGATTCCTCGTTTATATCTTTAGGCGTTCAGTTAAGTTACCCAGAGCGGGCGGCTTCTCTGAAGCGCCCGCCTGGTGACTAAGACTCCGAAGGGATTACCAACGGTAGTGTGCGAACGCCTTGTTGGCTTCTGCCATACGGTGAACGTCTTCACGTTTCTTAACTGCAGTACCTTTGTTGTCTGCAGCATCAGAAAGTTCGTTCGCCAGACGCAGAGCCATGGATTTATCACCGCGTTTACGAGCAGCTTCAACGATCCAACGCATTGCCAGGGCATTACGACGAACCGGACGAACTTCAACTGGAACCTGATAAGTAGAACCACCAACGCGGCGGGACTTAACTTCTACAGTTGGGCGAACGTTGTCGAGAGCGACTTCGAAAGCTTCCAGTTCATTTTTACCAGAACGCTGAGCCAGGGTCTCCAGCGCGCTGTATACGATTGCTTCTGCAGTAGATTTTTTACCATCTACCATCAGGATATTTACAAATTTTGCCAGCAGTTCTGATCCGAATTTCGGATCTGGAAGAATTTTACGCTGACCAATGACGCGACGACGTGGCATGGGGATACTCCGTTGTTAATTCAGGATTGTCCAAAACTCAAAGAGTTTAGTATGACATTAAGATAAATCAGTTTGGCCTTACTTAACGGAGAACCATTAAGCCTTAGGACGCTTCACGCCGTACTTGGAGCGAGCCTGCTTACGGTCTTTAACACCTGAGCAGTCCAGCGCACCACGAACGGTGTGGTAACGAACACCCGGAAGGTCTTTAACACGACCGCCACGGATCAGGATCACGGAGTGCTCCTGCAGGTTGTGACCTTCACCACCGATGTAGGAAGTCACTTCGAAACCGTTAGTCAAACGCACACGGCATACTTTACGCAGTGCGGAGTTTGGTTTTTTAGGAGTGGTGGTATATACACGAGTACATACACCACGTTTCTGCGGGCAGGCTTCCAGCGCAGGCACGTTGCTTTTCGCAACTTTGCGTGCACGTGGTTTGCGTACCAGCTGGTTAACTGTTGCCATTAAATAGCTCCTGGTTTTAGCTTTTGCTTCGTAAACACGTAATAAAACGACCTCATACAATATGAGGACGCGAAATTTTAGGGCTACGTCGAAAAGGTGTCAAGAAATATACAGCGATCTCAAATCACCAGTTCATTTGACTGGCGTGCGTCACAGTAAGATTGACGAAATCAGTATAGCCAACCACGTCAATTTTGGCTGAAATTTGACCAGAAAGACCCCGCGCATCCAGATCGTCTTTCAGCGCAGAAACTGTTATGGGGGCATTCGTGAGCATTTCAACGAAACGGCTGCCTTCAAGTGCGGCAAGCACGCCGTCCTGAATCAGCAGCAGGTCATCGCCGTCGCGCAGCATACTCAGTAACGCGTCGATATCACATTGCCATGGTGAATGGCTCAGAGTATGGAGCATGGCAGCCTCAGAAAGTCAGAACGGTGTCGTAGTGGGAAAGGTGTTCGCGCAATGCCGCAGAAGAGACGACGGTCACATCCAGCACGAAAGGCGTCTTCTCATCCAAACCGCGAGCGGCCAGCGAGTCGGCGCAGACATAAAGGGTTTCAATGTCATACAGCGGCAGCACTTTAAACGTAGCGATGTAATCCCGCGCCAGAATGGCCTGTGGCTGCTGACCCGCCAGAAGCTGAAACACACCGTCCCCTAAAAAGAAGACGCCGATATCTTCGGTCAGCGCGGACGTCGCAAGTAACGCATCCAGCCCTTCGCGGCCAGAAGCGCTCCCGTGCGGCGCAGACGCAAAAACAAATGCCACGCGCTTCATCAGAATTGCACCACTCTGTCGCAGGTGAGCGCCGCCTGTGCCAGCGCGCCCAAACCGCTTAACGAAAAACCGGGCTGGAGGTTAGAACCCGACAAACCAAGACGGGCGGCTTCGGTTGCATCGGTCACGCCGCGGCGCAGTGCTGCCGCCACGCAGATGTGCAGTTCTACGCCCTGCTTTTCGTTTAATGCCTGCCAGCCGCGCACCACATCAAACTCATCGCTCGCCGGCGACGTAAAGTGGTTCGCGTTATACACCCCTTCCCGATAGAAGAAGACGCTCGCCAGCTCATGTCCGGCTGCCAGCAGCGCATGCGCAAACTGCAGCGCGCTGCTGGCCTGCTGAGTCCCGTACGCTGGGCCTGTCACCATTAACGCATAACGCATTACTTGTCTTGTCCCAGGAAATCACCGCTTTTGAACTGGCGAATATAGAGGTAGACCGTGTGCTTGGAGATGTTGAGACGATCGGCCACCTGGTTGATAGCGTCTTTAATATCAAAAATCCCTTTTTCATAGAGATTGAGCACGATCTGGCGATTCTTGGCGTTGTTCGAGACGTTGCGGTCGGCATTCACCTCTTCAATGGTGAACTCAAGCGTCTGCGTGACGAGATCTTCGACGGAAGAGGCAAAGTTAACAGAAGAGCCAACATCCGGCGTCTCTGGTGGAATAAAGGTGCTCATGATCTGCGAGAAAGGCACATCAAGGTTCATGTTGATGCACAGCAGCCCAATCACACGATGCTCGCGGTTTCGAATCGCGATGGTTTCTGACTTCATCAGCACGCCGCTTTTGGCGCGGGTGAAATAGCATTTGGAGACGCTGCTGTCCGCGCCGGTCATGTCATGCAACATACGCAATGCAAGGTCGGTAATTGGCGAGCCAATTTTACGGCCAGTATGCTCACCATTCGCAATGCGGATGGCGGAACACTTCAGATCTTGCAGGGAGTGCAATACGATTTCGCAGTGGGAGCCAATGAGCATCGCTAACCCGTCCACTACCGCTTCATAGGATTTCAGAATATCGAAGTCGGTCTGGTCAAAAGGACGTTGATCCAGCAAATCAAGTTCACTGGTTTCGTTGGTTAAAAGCGACCTGGACATGAAAAAAACACTCCTTTTCAGGAACCTGTCGTTAGGTTTTCAGGGCAGGCTCATTATCTACACGGACAACTAAATTAATACAGCGTGCCTAACGCTTTCCAGTGTTAATTATATCTGCCCCACAATAAAAAACCGCCGCCTTAAAGGCGGCGGTTTTTTTTCAGCATTACTTCTTAGCAGCAGCGGCTTTATCGTCTGCCGGTGCGTCTGCCTTGGCATCCGCTTTCGGTGCCGGTTTGATGTCCAGCAGCTCTACGTCAAAGACCAGCGTAGAGTTGGCAGGGATCCCCGGAACGCCGGTTTTGCCATAGGCCAGATCCGGTGGGATGACCATCTTGATCTTGCCGCCTTTCTTGATGTTTTTCAGGCCTTCAGTCCAGCCAGGGATCACACCATCCAGACGGAAGGAGAGCGGCTCACCACGGGTGTAAGAGTTATCGAACTCTTTACCGTCGATCAGCGTACCTTTGTAGTTCACGACAACCGTGTCGCTGTCTTTAGGCGCATCGCCGGTGCCTTCTTTCTCAACTTTGTACACCAGGCCAGTCGAAGAGGTTTTCACACCCTTCTCTTTAGCGAAAGCATCGCGGTAGGCTTTGCCTTTCGCTTCGTTGTCTTTTGCGTCCGCGTCCATCTTAGTCTGCGCGGCGCCCTTCACACGCGCTTCGAACGCCTGCAGAGTCTGTTCAATTTCCTGGTCAGACAGCTTGCTCTTATCGGCAAATGCGTCCTGAACGCCTGCGATCAGCTGAGCTTTATCCAGTTTGATGCCCAGTTTCTCTTGTTCTTTCAGAGAGTTTTCCATGTAACGACCCAGAGATGCGCCCAGTGCGTAGGCGGATTTCTGGTCGTCATTTTTGAACGCTGCTTTGCTGTCTGCAGTGGCAGCAGGCTTCGCAGCAGTATCAGCAGCGAATGACAGCGGCGCGTTCAACGCAACAGCCATCGTCGTCGCCAGCAGCGTTACTTTAAACAGTGATTTCATCCATATCTCCAGGGCCTGGGGACTCTCACCCCAGCGTTAAACGTAAATGAGTGACGTACTATAAAACGTTGCAGAAGAAATCTACAGACAGACACGTCCAATTCTCGCCACTTTTCAGACTATTTTTGTTTAAATAAGTTTCTTGCCAGAGGGATGCGAACTGTACTTAAGGATAAACTCAGTTAAACTGCGCCGCCGCTGGGCCATTATGGCGAATCTGAAATAAACGAGGTGAATGATGAAGGATACAACGATAGAAGCGAGAATGGCTGAGCTGGAAAGCCGCCTGGCTTTTCAGGACATCACCATCGAAGAGCTAAACCAGACCGTGACCGCACATGAGCTCGAAATGGCGAAACTGCGCGATCATATGCGCCTGCTGACGGAAAAGCTGAAGGCTACGCAGCCGTCGAACATCGCCTCTCAGTCAGAAGAGACGCCACCGCCTCATTATTGAGGCGTAAAAAAAGCGGGATAATCCCGCTTTTTTATTTTCCGCATAACGGTATTAGTGGCAGCCGCAGCCGCCGTTACCGCAACCACCTTTACCGTGGCCGTGGTCATGACCATGGTCGTGGCCGTGACCACCGCAGCAGCCGTCGTGGCCGTGATCGTGGTCATGGTCGTGACCGTGCGCACCGTGAACGTGGCCATGAGCCAGCTCTTCTTCGGTCGCTTCGCGGATCGCAACAACTTCTACGTTGAACTTCAGGTTCTGGCCAGCCAGCATGTGGTTGCCGTCAACCACGACGTGGTCATCTTCCACTTCGGTGATTTCAACAGGAACCGGGCCCTGGTCGGTTTCCGCCAGGAAGCGCATGCCAACCTGCAGTTCGTCAACGCCCATGAACACGTCTTTAGGAACGCGCTGAACCAGGTTGTCGTCATACTGACCGTAAGCGTCGTTCGCGCCTACAGCAACGTCAAATTTGTCGCCAACTTCATGACCTTCCAGCGCGTTTTCCAGGCCGGAAATCAGGGAACCGTGACCATGCAGGTAGTCAAGCGGCGCACTCACCGGAGACTCATCAACCAACACACCGTCTTCTGTACGTACCTGATAGGCCAGGCTGACCACCAGGTCTTTTGCTACTTTCATGATATCTCCTGAGCGTGGGAAAATTGCTGGCGCAGATTGTAGCGGAAATCTGCACCTGTGTACCCTTTAGCTTAAAAAAACTCAGGGCATATCGCTAGTCCGGATGAAAAATCCCGATAACTTGCTCTTCTTTGCGAACGTGCTCGCGCGCCTCTTTGTCGGCCTCACGCATCTGGTGACCGCACTTAACACACTCAACAACATCAATATTATTTTCCCGCCACATCGCCAGGGTGTCTTGCGCCTGGCAGGTCGGGCATTTTGCACCCGCGATAAAGCGTTTACGTACAGCCATCTTTCGTTACCCTTTATTCAAATTCATCCCAGCCATCGAGCTGGCGTCGTTCCTGCTGCATCTCGCGCTGGAAGATCTCCTCCAGCTCGCGACGCGCTTCCCGCACGCGGGAGATCTGCGCCGTATCGGTATGTACCGGCATCAGCTCGCGCAGCATCCGCATATCCAGCCGGCGGAAGTGCATCTGGGCGCGCTGCGCCTGATGCGGATGCATGCCAAGCGAGATCAGCGCCTTGCGCCCCAGCTCCAGCGCACTGGAGAACGTCTCACGGGAGAAGTGTTTCACACCCGCCTGCAATAATTCGTGAGCTTCAACACGTCCCCGCGCACGCGCCAGAATATGCAGATGCGGGAAATGCTGCTGGCACAGATCCACCAGCTTCATCGTGTCTTCCGGGTCGTTACAGGTAATGACGATGGACTCTGCCGCCTCTGCCCCCGCCGAGCGCAGTAGCTCGAGCTGGGTCGCATCGCCGTAGTAAACCTTATAGCCATATTTGCGCATCAGGTTGACCGCGCTGATATCCCGCTCCAGCACCGTAATGCGCATTTTGTTCGCCATCAGCAAACGTCCGATTACCTGTCCAAAGCGGCCAAAGCCCACCACGATCACCTGGGGCTTATCGTCTTCCACCCACGGCGCTTCGTCTTCGTCGTCTGCCGGGTTCAGGCGGCGCGACAGCAGTCTATCCACCATCTTCATCAGCAGCGGCGTGGTCATCATGGACAGCGTGACCGTTACCAGCAAAAGCGCCATCTGATCGTCTTTAAACAGCTTCTGGGACGAGGCGGTAGAGAACAGCACAAACGCGAACTCGCCTCCCTGGCTCAACACGCTCGCAAACTGCATGCGCTCCGAACTGCGCAGGCCGTATATGCGCGCCATGACGTACAGCACCAGCGTTTTCACCGCCACCAGGATAGCGACGCTCACCACAACCCACAGCAGATGGGTATAGAGCACGCCAAGGTTGAGCGCCATCCCCACCGAAATAAAGAACAGACCTAGCAGCAGTCCTTTGAAGGGATCGATGGCAATTTCCAGCTCGTGCCGATACTCGCTCTCCGCCAGCAGCACCCCGGCGATAAAGGTCCCGAGCGCCATCGACAGCCCCAGCGCGTCCATAAACAATGCCGACCCCAGCACCAGCAGCAGCGTCGCGGCAGTAAACACCTCGCGCACGCCGGACGCGGCAATAAAGCGGAACACCGGACGTAACAGGAAACGTCCGCCAATCAGCATCCCCGCGAAGGCCAGCACCTTCATGGCGATTTTCGCCCAGTCAAAGTGGTCGTCGCCGGAGCCCGCCAGCAGCGGCACCAGCGCCAGCGCCGGGATCACCGCTAAATCCTGAAACAGCAGCACCGAAAAGCCCAGCTGACCGGCTTCGTTGCGGTTCATCCCCTTGTCGCGCATCAGCTGCAGGGCCATCGCCGTCGACGACATCGCAAGGCCTATCCCGCCGATCACCGCCGCCTGCCAGGAGAAATTCGTCAGCATTAACAGGCCACCCAGAATCGCGGCGCTGAGCAACACCTGAGCGGCACCTACGCCAAAGATGGAGCGTCGGAGCTGCCACAATTTAGAAGGGTTGAGCTCAAGGCCAATGATGAACATCAGGAACACCACGCCCAGCTCGGAGAAATGGAGAATTTCATCCACATCGCTGATGAATCCCAGTCCCCAGGGGCCAATCGCGATCCCCGCCAGCAGATACCCCAGTACCGCACCGATACCAATACGCGCTGCAAGCGGCACCGCGACGACGGCCGCAAATAAAAACAGCACCCCGGCGAGGAGCAAATTCGATCCTTCCATTAACGCCCTCCTGCCGGAATCGGTGACGCCAGCCATTCGCCGTAGGCTCTGGCGTGGCTTGCCAGCTCTTTCGGATCCTGACGCCGCGCCCAGTAGACAATAATCGGACTCATCCAGTGCATGCGGCACATCGCCGCCGTCAGCTCGAAAGGCCGCAGGATGTCGCTCATCGGATAACGGTTCAGCCCGTCGTGGCGATAGGCGCTTTCGGGTTCACCGGTCGTAATCACACTACGCCAGTACTTTCCCGCCAGCTGGTTGCCCCCCACCCCGCTGGAGAAGCCCCGGCTAAGCACGCGGTCCAGCCACTCTTTGAGCAGCGCCGGACAGCTGTAGGTATAAAGCGGATGCTGGAACACAATCACGTCATGCTGACGCAGCAGTTCCTGCTCGTAAGGAATATCAATAAAGAAATCAGGATAGTGCGCGTAGAGATCGTGCACCGTCACGTTGCTGAGCTGAGTAGTCGGCTTAAGCAGCACCCGGTTTGCCACCGAGTCCTGAGATTCCGGATGGGCATACAGCAGCAGCACTTTTGCTGTCTGAGACATCATTCCCCTCCCGGTCTTGTTTCTGTTTTTGTGTATCGTCGCTGTTTTGGGCTACCATGACGGCCCGGTGCGGAAAACGGCCCACACCTTACATTATCATAATGACAAATTAACATAGTCGGAACATACGGCGCTTCTATGATTGTTTTCTCCTCGTTACAAATTCGTCGCGGCGTGCGCGTCCTGCTGGATAACGCCACTGCTACCATCAACCCGGGCCAGAAAGTGGGCCTGGTCGGCAAAAACGGCTGTGGTAAATCCACGCTGCTGGCGCTGCTGAAAAACGAGATTAGCGCGGATGGCGGTAACTTCACCTTCCCGGGGAACTGGCAGCTCGCCTGGGTAAACCAGGAGACGCCCGCGCTGAGCGAACCGGCACTCGACTATGTTATCGACGGCGATCGTGAGTACCGAAAACTTGAAGCGGAACTCAATGCCGCAAACGAGCGCAACGACGGCCACGCCATCGCCACCGTTCACGGCAAGCTGGACGCCATCGACGCGTGGACCATTCGCTCCCGCGCCTCCAGCCTGCTGCACGGCCTGGGCTTCAGCAATGAGCAGCTGGAACGCCCGGTCAGCGACTTCTCCGGCGGCTGGCGGATGCGCCTCAACCTGGCGCAGGCGCTGATCTGCCGCTCTGACCTGCTGCTGCTCGATGAACCGACTAACCACCTCGATCTCGATGCGGTTATTTGGCTGGAGAAGTGGCTCAAGAGCTATCAGGGCACTCTGATTCTGATCTCCCATGACCGCGACTTCCTTGACCCGGTGGTGGATAAAATCATTCATATCGAACAGCAAACGATGTTCGAGTACACCGGCAACTACAGCTCCTTCGAGCGCCAGCGCGCGACGCGTCTTGCCCAGCAGCAGTCCATGTACGAAAGCCAGCAGCAGCGCGTGGCGCACCTGCAAAGCTTTGTGGATCGCTTCAAGGCCAAGGCGTCAAAGGCGAAGCAGGCCCAGAGTCGCATCAAGATGCTGGAGCGCATGGAGATGATCGCCCCGGCGCACGTCGACAACCCGTTCCACTTCAGCTTCCGGGTCCCGGAAAGCCTGCCAAATCCCCTGCTGAAAATGGAAAAGGTCAGCGCGGGTTATGCCGACCGCATTATTCTCGACTCCATCAAGCTCAACCTGGTGCCGGGTTCACGTATTGGTCTGCTCGGGCGCAACGGTGCCGGTAAATCCACGCTGATCAAACTGCTGGCGGGCGAGCTTAATCCGGTCAAGGGTGAAATCGGCCTGGCGAAGGGCATCAAGCTGGGTTACTTCGCCCAGCATCAGCTGGAATTTTTACGCGCGGATGAATCCCCGATTCAGCACCTTGCGCGTCTGGCGCCGCAGGAGATGGAGCAGAAGCTGCGCGACTACCTCGGCGGCTTCGGCTTCCAGGGCGATAAGGTCACCGAAAACACCGAGCGCTTCTCCGGCGGCGAAAAGGCCCGTCTGGTGCTGGCGCTGATCGTCTGGCAGCGCCCGAACCTGCTGCTGCTCGATGAACCGACCAACCACCTGGATCTCGACATGCGTCAGGCGCTGACCGAAGCGCTGATTGAATTCGAAGGGGCGCTGGTTGTCGTTTCGCACGATCGTCACCTGATCCGCTCCACCACGGACGATCTCTACTTAGTGCACGACGGCAAAGTCGAACCGTTCGACGGCGATCTGGAAGACTACCAGCAGTGGCTGACGGACGTGCAGAAGCAGGAGAACCAGCCGGAAGAGTCGGCGAAAGACAACGCCAACAGCGCGCAGGCGCGTAAAGACCAGAAGCGCCGTGAAGCGGAGCTGCGCACCCAGACGCAGCCGCTGCGTAAAGAGATTGCCCGTCTCGAAAAAGAGATGGAAAAGCTCAACGCCACGCTTGCTACCGTTGAAGAGAAGCTGGGCGACAGCAGTCTGTATGACCAGAGCCGTAAAGCGGAACTGACGGACTGCCTGCAAACGCAGGCGAAGACCAAATCGAGCCTTGAAGAGTGTGAGATGGCGTGGCTGGACGCGCAGGAACAGCTGGAAACAATGCTGCAGGCTGACTGAATTCATTGCTCCGTTTTGCCTGGTTCGGAAATCCAGGCTAAACGGGGTACAATTCGGAAAGTATCGTAAATTTCCGACAAGAATCAGCATCGCGCCTATGACCCAAATCATTCCATCAGGCTTCGACATTGCCGCCGAAGACAGCACTGAGTTCGTGCCTATGCGCGGCGTCGCCAATCGCCATTTGCAGACCATGCTGCCGCGACTGATCCGCCGCAAGGTACAGTTCACCCCTCACTGGCAGCGGCTAGATCTGCCAGACGGTGACTTTCTGGATCTCGCCTGGAGCGAAGCGCCGGATCAGGCTCGACATAAGCCGCGGCTGGTGGTTTTTCACGGTCTGGAAGGCAGCCTGCACAGCCCGTATGCACACGGGCTCATTGAGGCGGCCAAAGCGCGCGGCTGGCTCGGCGTGGTGATGCATTTTCGCGGCTGCAGCGGCGAGCCGAACCGGCAGAAGCGTATCTATCACTCGGGTGAAACAGAAGACGGCACGTGGTTTTTACACTGGCTGCGGGACAACTTTGGCACCGTGCCCACCGCGGCCGTAGGCTACTCGTTAGGCGGAAATATGCTGGCCTGCCTGTTAGCTAAAGAAGGGGAAAGCGTCCCGCTAGATGCCGCCGTCATCGTCTCCGCCCCGTTTATGCTGGAGCAGTGCAGCTACCACATGGATAAAGGCTTTTCCCGCGTCTATCAGCGCTACCTGCTCAACCTGCTGAAGGCCAACGCCGCGCGTAAGCTGAAGGCCTACCCGGACACCCTTCCGGTCAGC
The DNA here is from genome assembly GCF_000286655.1 of Enterobacter sp. SST3. Lineage (NCBI taxonomy): Bacteria > Pseudomonadati > Pseudomonadota > Gammaproteobacteria > Enterobacterales > Enterobacteriaceae > Enterobacter > Enterobacter sp. SST3. The sequence goes on from NZ_ALNS01000038.1 coordinate 12,904, forward strand.
CTGCGCCAGCTGAAAAAGGTGCGCCGCATTCGCGAATTCGACGATCTGATCACCGCGAAAATTCACGGCTTCGCCGATGCGATTGACTATTATCGTCAGTGCAGCGCCATGCCGCTGCTCAGCAAAATCACGCAGCCAACGCTGATTATTCATGCCAAAGATGACCCTTTTATGGATCATCACTCGATTCCCGCTCAGGAATTTCTGCCCGACAACGTTCACTATCAGTTGACCGAGCACGGCGGCCACGTCGGGTTTATCGGCGGCACGCTGCGCCGCCCGAAAATGTGGCTTGAGGCGCGTATTCCTGACTGGCTAACCCCTTATCTGGACGGTGCAACATGATTATTCCCTGGCAGGATCTGGCTCCCGAAACGCTCGATAATCTGATTGAAAGCTTTGTATTACGCGAAGGCACCGATTATGGTGAACAGGAACGCTCGCTTGAGCAAAAGGTCAACGATGTAAAGCGCCAGCTGAAAAGCGGCGACGTGGTGCTGGTGTGGTCAGAACTGCATGAGACGGTGAATATCATGCCCCGCAACGCGTTTCACGGCTGATCTTCCACCCTTTTCAGTCAGGGAGTTGCTATGTCTGCCAGACATCCGGTTATTGCCGTTACGGGGTCAAGTGGTGCGGGAACCACCACCACCAGCCTCGCATTTCGCAAGATTTTCGCCCAGCTGAATCTCCGTGCGGCGGAGGTCGAAGGCGACAGCTTTCACCGCTACACGCGCCCGGAGATGGACATGGCCATCCGTAAGGCGCGCGATCTGGGTAAACACATCAGCTACTTCGGTCCGGAAGCCAATGACTTCGGCCTGCTGGAACAAACCTTTATTGAGTACGGCCAGAGCGGTAAAGGGCAGTCCCGCAAGTATCTGCATACCTATGATGAAGCCGTTCCCTGGAATCAGGTGCCTGGCACCTTTACCCCCTGGCAGCCCCTGCCGGAACCTACCGACGTGCTGTTCTACGAAGGATTACACGGCGGCGTGGTCACGCCGCAGCACGACGTGGCGCGCCACGTGGATCTGCTGGTTGGCGTGGTGCCTATCGTTAACCTGGAGTGGATCCAGAAGCTGACGCGTGACATGAGCGAGCGCGGCCACTCGCGCGAAGCAGTGATGGATTCGGTGGTGCGCTCCATGGAAGACTACATCAACTTCCTGACGCCGCAGTTTTCCCGCACCCATATCAACTTCCAGCGCGTGCCGACGGTGGACACCTCCAACCCGTTCGCGGCCAAAAGTATCCCATCCCTGGATGAGAGCTTTGTGGTGATCCATTTCCGCAATCTCGAAGGCATTGACTACCCCTGGCTGCTGGCGATGCTGCAGGGCTCGTTTATTTCTCACATGAATACATTAGTCGTACCGGGCGGAAAAATGGGGCTGGCGATGGAGCTCATCATGACGCCGCTGGTGGAGCGACTGATGGAAGGGAAACAGATCGCGTGAGTTTTTTGCCCGGGGCGCTGCGCTTACCGGGCCTATGGTCGTGCTTTTGTAGGGCGGGTCAGCGAAGCGCCACCCGCCAAAACATTAAGCCTCGATCACTTCATACGAATGGGTGATTTTTACCGCTTTCTCCAGCATTAACGCCACAGAGCAGTACTTCTCCGCAGACAGGTCCACCGCACGTGAAACCGCCGCGTCTTTCAGTTCTTTACCGGTGACCACAAAGTGCAGATTGATGTGGGTGAACAGGCGTGGCGCCTCTTCGCGGCGTTCTGACGTGAGTTTGACCTCACAATCCGTCACGTCATGACGGCCTTTTTGCAGAATCGACACCACGTCAATGGCGCTGCATCCCCCTGCCGCCATCAGCACCATTTCCATTGGGCTGGGCGCTTTATCGCCGGAGTTACCATCCATCAAAATCTGATGTCCTGACGCGGACTCGCCCAGGAACGTTAAACCTTCAACCCACTTCACGCGCGCTTGCATATTCTTAAACTCCAACGTTGCATTTTTGGTGACAGATTACGCGTGCGTTACATTTCTCGCAATGGAAGGCGACCTGCATCATGCTGAAGCGAGACACCAGGAGACACGCGGCGAAAGCTATGCTAAAACACTCAGGATGCTACAGTAATACATTGACGTTACACATGTATGCAGAGGACATCAAACTTTACTGGCTGCGAAACGTTACGGTAGCCGACTTCCCAGGGTATGGGTAAGAATTCGATTGCAACCCCAGAGTCCGGATGCATCTGATGACTCTGGTGACAGCTTATAACAGAGGATAACAGCGCATGGTGCTTGGCAAACCGCAAACAGACCCGACTCTCGAATGGTTCTTGTCTCATTGCCACATTCATAAGTACCCATCAAAGAGCACGCTGATTCACCAGGGTGAAAAAGCGGAAACGTTGTATTACATCGTTAAAGGCTCGGTGGCAGTGCTGATCAAAGATGAAGAAGGGAAAGAGATGATCCTTTCTTATCTGAACCAGGGCGATTTCATCGGTGAACTGGGCCTGTTTGAAGAGGGCCAGGAACGTAGCGCCTGGGTTCGTGCAAAGACAGCATGTGAAGTGGCTGAAATTTCTTACAAGAAGTTCCGTCAGCTGATTCAGGTTAACCCTGACATTCTGATGCGTCTCTCTTCCCAGATGGCGCGCCGTCTGCAGGTCACCTCAGAGAAAGTGGGCAACCTCGCCTTCCTGGACGTGACGGGCCGCATCGCACAAACTCTGCTGAATCTGGCGAAACAGCCGGACGCCATGACCCATCCGGACGGCATGCAAATTAAAATTACCCGTCAGGAAATTGGTCAGATCGTCGGTTGCTCCCGTGAAACAGTGGGCCGTATCCTGAAAATGCTGGAAGATCAAAACCTGATCTCCGCCCACGGTAAAACCATCGTGGTTTACGGAACGCGTTAATTCCGCTTAAACGGCGTGCCATCGCAAGGTGTCACGCCGTTTTTGTCTCTACTCCTCATGTGGCGCAGGCTGATCTATCACCCGGAAGTTAACTACGCACTGCGACAAACGCTGGTGTTGTGTCTACCCGTGGCCATCGGCCTGATCCTCGGACACCTTCAGCAAGGCCTGCTCTTTTCCCTCGTGCCCGCCTGCTGCAACATTGCTGGCCTGGACACACCGCATAAGCGCTTTTTCAAACGACTGATCGTGGGCGGCTGCCTGTTTGCTGGCTGTAGCCTTGCCGTACAGCTTTTACTGGCCCGGGATATCCCGCTGCCGCTGATCCTGACGGTGCTGGCGATGACGCTCGGCGTCACGGCGGAAATCAGCTCGCTGCACGCCCGCCTGCTTCCCGCCTCGCTGATTGCGGCCATCTTCACGCTGAGCCTCGCCGGGAATATGCCGGTGTGGGAGCCGCTACTGATCTACGCGCTGGGGACACTGTGGTACGGGCTGTTTAACTGGTTCTGGTTCTGGCTGTGGCGGGAACAGCCGCTGCGCGAATCCCTCAGCCTGCTCTATGTGCAGTTAGCGGAATACTGCGAAGCCAAATACACCCTGCTCACCCAGCATACCGATCCGGAAAAAGCCTTACCGCCGCTGCTGACGCGCCAGCAGAAGGTGGTGGATCTGATAAGCCAGTGCTATCAGCAGCTGCATATGCTCGCCGCCAATAAGAACCACGAATACAAACGGCTGCTGCGCACCTTCCAGGTAGGCCTGGATCTGCAGGAGCATATCTCCGTTAGCCTGCACCACCCGCAGGAGGTGCAAAAGCTGGTTGAGCGCAGCCACGCCGAAGCGGTGATCCGCTGGAACGCGCAGACCGTCTCGGCACGCCTGCGCGTGCTGGCTGACGATATTCTCTACCACCGCTATCCCACGCGCTTTAACATGGAAAAACAGCTCGGTGCGCTGGAGAAAATCGCCCGTCAGCATCCGGATAACCCGGTCGGCCAGTTTGCCGCCTGGCACTTCAGCCGCATCGCCCGCGTGCTGCGCACCCAGCGCCCGCTTTATTCACGCGACCTGATGGCAGATAAACAAAAACGGCTTCCCCTGTTGCCCGCGCTCAAAAGCTATCTGTCTCTCAAATCGTCCGCCCTGCGCAATGCCGCACGAATTAGCGTGATGCTCAGTATCGCCAGCCTGATGGGCATGGCGCTGCATCTGCCGAAGCCCTACTGGATCTTAATGACCGTGCTGTTCGTCACCCAGAACGGCTACGGCGCCACGCGGGTGCGTATTCTGCACCGGGCGGGCGGCACCATGGCCGGGCTGATCATTGCAGGCGTAACGCTGCACTTCCACGTGCCGGAAGGCTATACCCTGGCAGGCATGCTGGCGATCACGCTGGTGAGCTACCTGATTATCCGCAAAAACTACGGCTGGGCGATGGTGGGCTTTACGGTGACGGCGGTATACACCCTGCAGCTGCTTACGCTGAACGGCGAACAGTTTATTATCGCCAGGCTGATTGATACCCTGATCGGCTGCCTGATTGCCTTCGGCGGCATGGTCTGGCTGTGGCCTCAGTGGCAAAGCGGGCTGCTCAGGCAGAACGCCCACGACGCGCTGGAGGCCGACCAGCAGGCCATTCGCCTCATCCTGAGCGACGACCCGCAGCCCTCCCCGCTGGCGTATCAGCGCATGAAGGTCAACCAGGCGCACAACGCTCTGTTCAACTCGCTCAACCAGGCGATGCAGGAGCCGGGCTTTAACTCACATTATCTGGCCGATATGAAGCTGTGGGTAACGCACAGTCAGTTTATCGTTGAGCACATTAACGCCATGACGACGCTGGCGCGCGAGCACACGATGCTGACGCCGGATCTGGCGCAGCGCTACCTGCAGTCGTGTGAAATTGCGTTGCAGCGCTGCCAGCAGCGTCTGGAGTATGACTCACCGGGCGAGTCGGGGGATTTAAATATTCTGGAAGCGCCGGAGACGTTAACCCACGGGCCAATGAGCACCCTGGAGCAACACTTGCAGCGCGTGCTGGGGCATCTGAACACCATGCACACCATTTCGTCGGTGGCATGGCGTCAGCGTCCGCATCATGGGGTTTGGTTAACGCGAAGGTTGAAACGAACCGAATATTAGCCTTTAACGATCTTTGCAACCGCCGCGGCAAAGCGGGTTAAGCCGTCTTCGATGTCTTTGTCTTCCACCACCAGCGACGGCGCAAAGCGCATCACGTCCGGCCCGGCGTTGAGCACCATCACCCCTTCGCGAGCGGCGGCGTGCAGGAAATCACGCGCGCGGCCCTTGTACTGCGGCTTCAGCTCGGCGCCAATCAGCAGCCCCATCCCGCGGATCTCGCTGAACACGTCGTACTGCTCGTCAATCTGCTTCAGGTGCTTCACAAACAGCTCGCGCTTCGCGCTAACGCCGTTTAGCACCTCTGGCGTGTTGATGATGTCGAACGCGGCCCCCGCTACGGCGCTCGCCAGCGGGTTACCGCCGTAGGTAGAGCCATGAGAACCGACGTGGAACGCGGAGGCGATCTCCTGCGTCGTCAGGACCGCACTCACCGGGAAACCGCCGCCGAGCGCTTTCGCGCTGGTCAAAATATCCGGCGTCACGCCGTAGTGCATATAGGCAAACAGGTCCCCGGTACGCCCCATCCCGCACTGCACTTCATCAAACACCAGCAGCGCCTGATGTTCGTCGCACAGCGCGCGCAGCCCTTTCAGGAATTCCGGGGTTGCCGCGGTCACGCCGCCTTCCCCCTGAATAGGCTCGACCACCACCGCGCAGGTGTGGTCGTCCATCACCGCTTTCACCGCGTGCAGATCGTTAAACGGCACGTGGACGATGTCGGCCGGTTTCGGGCCAAACCCGTCGGAATACTTTGGCTGACCGCCAACGGAGACGGTAAAGAAGGAGCGTCCGTGGAAGGCATTGTGGAAGGCGATGATTTTGGTTTTGTACGGGCTGTGGCGCGTGGTCGCGTAGTAGCGCGCCAGCTTAAAGGCGGTTTCGTTGGCTTCGGTGCCGGAGTTCATAAACAGCACGCGCTCGGCAAACGTGGCATCAATGATCTTACGGCCCAGGCGCAGCGCCGGTTCGTTGGTGAACACGTTGCTGGTGTGCCACAGGGTTTCACCCTGGGTTTTCAGCGCCTCCACCAGCGCGGGATGGCAATGACCCAGCGCCGTGACCGCAATACCGCCCGCGAAATCCACATACTCCTTGCCCTGCTGATCCCAGACGCGGCTGCCTTTCCCCTTCACCGGGATAAATTCAGCCGGTGCATAAATCGGCAGAATCACTTCATCGAATGTCGCGCGGGTAATTGCTGGTTGTTCAGTTGTCATGTCATGCCCATCCATTTTATGTCACATTGATTGTGAAAATATAATCACAAAATATGCATAAAAAATCACAGCAAGGCAACAGATATTCAGCGATGGAGGAAATTTGCCAGCAGCGCGTGCCCCTGCTCGCTGAGGATGCTTTCCGGATGGAACTGCACGCCTTCGAGATCCCATTCGCGATGTCGAATCCCCATGATCTCCTGCGTATCGCTCCAGGCGGTCACCTCAAAGCCGTCGGGCAGCGTCGACGGGTCAATCACCAGCGAATGGTAGCGCGTCACCGTTAACGGATTATTGAGCCCCGTGAACACTCCGGTGCCCGTGTGGGTGACCGGCGAGGTTTTACCGTGCATGACTTTGGCGGCGCGCACGATGGTGGCACCAAAGGCCTGGGCAATCGCCTGATGGCCCAGACAAACGCCGAGGATCGGCAGCTTGCCGGCATAGTGCTGGATAACCTCCAGCGAAATACCTGATTCCGACGGCGTGCAGGGGCCGGGTGAAATCACGATTTTCTGCGGAGCCAGCGTCTCGATATCGGCCAGGCCAATCTCGTCGTTACGTCGGACAACCACCTCTGCACCCAGTTCGCAAAAATACTGGTAAAGGTTCCAGGTGAAGGAATCGTAGTTATCAATCAGCAGAATCATGGCGGCTCCCGAAAAAAATGCCGCCCTATTCTACTCAGATTCCCGCGCTTCGCTCACTACTTTGGCAAAGATCGCGTTTAGCGCGGTTAAATCCCCCGTTGCGCCGCTGCGGTTAGCGGACACCCACTCCTCGGGATCGATATCGCGCCAGTCCAGTGAATAGCCCGCATGGATCGCCAGCTGCTCAAAGAAAACGCGCTGAGCAATACCGTTACCACGCGCAAAAGGATGCAGCATGTTGATTTCACAATAATAATGGCTAATTTTTTCAATGAACGCCGCTTTCTCAAGGCCAGCCAGATACTTTTCGCTTTCCAGCGCCGCCATCAGTTCATTACCCATCTTTTCGATGTATTCGAAATGGCAGAAGGGAATATCACCTTTGAAAATATCGTCGGTCCGGAACTCACCTGCCCGCTTCATCTCTCTGCGGTAGAGATGGCGGTGAATAAGGCACAGATGGGGTAACCCGGGCGCGGAAGGCCCAAGCGCCAGGCTCTCAATCTCGGGATCCGATGGACCATTACCTTTCTCAAGGAGACAACTGGCCTGAAAGTTGACGCTACGCTGCTGCTCCCAGAGACGGGATTTTTGCTTGTCGGTGAGCTTTTTCACTTAACGCCTCCCTGAATAGTCCGTTTGCCACAAGTATAAGCAGCAAAACGCGCTTTCGCAGGGAGGGGTCACAACACGGGCGAGCCTCGCCCGCGTCGAAGAACGTTACGGCAGAACTTTTGCGGAGAGGATCACGACAGGTTTGGACGGCACATTCTGATACGGACCGACGTCATGGGTAGGCACCTGAGAAATCTTATCGGCCACATCCATTCCTTTCACAATTTTACCGAACACCGCATAGCCGAAGTCGCGCTGGCCGTGGTCGAGGAAGGCGTTATCCGCCACGTTGAGGAAGAACTGGCTGGTCGCGCTATCTTTGTCTGCGGTACGCGCCATAGAGATCGTGCCGCGCTTGTTCAGCAGGCCGTTGTCCGCTTCGTTTTTGATTGGCGGGTTCGGCTGTTTCTGCTGCATCTGCTCGTTGAAGCCGCCACCCTGAATCATGAAGCCCGGGATCACGCGGTGGAAGGTGGTGTTGTTATAGAAACCACTGTTCACATAGTCGAGGAAGTTTTTCACAGAAACCGGAGCTTTCTGGCTATTCAGTTCCAGCTCAATATTCCCGGCGGAGGTGGTCAGCAGAACGTGAGGGTCCCCTTTTGCTGCCAGCGCAGCAGGGGAAACGGCAGAAAGAGCAAACACAGCTGCGACAGCCGCCAGTGTTAATTTGAGCATGAGAATTCCTTAACAAAGCGCAGTATAAAAAGCGAATGGCTTGATTCTAAAGAGCAGTATGAACGTAGACCAGCCTTTTACCTAATTTTACGAAATTGAAACAATTATTACTGCGCAAACGATTGGTTAGACCGTCACTTAATGTGATTTAGATCACATTAAAACCTGCAATGACATAATCATTACCCTTAAAAGATAGGAATGGATCACTTTAGCGACTAAAATCTGCCCGCTCTCAGCGCCCCTTCGGCGCTTTTCTTTTTTTGAACAGGCCAGACATGACTAACAGCAATCGCATCAAGCTCACATGGATCAGCTTCTTCTCCTACGCCCTGACCGGCGCGTTGGTGATCGTCACCGGGATGGTGATGGGGAATATCGCAGACTACTTCCAGCTGCCCGTTTCCAGCATGAGTAACACCTTCACCTTCCTCAACGCAGGGATCCTGATCTCTATCTTCCTGAATGCCTGGCTGATGGAAATCGTGCCGCTGAAAACCCAGCTTCGCTTCGGCTTCGTGCTGATGGTTGCCGCCGTGGCGGGTCTGATGCTCAGCCACAGCATCGCCCTGTTCTCAGCCGCCATGTTCGTGCTCGGCCTGGTCAGCGGGATCACCATGTCGATCGGGACGTTCCTGATTACCCATATGTATGAAGGCCGCCAGCGCGGCGCGCGCCTGCTGTTTACCGACTCCTTCTTCAGCATGGCCGGAATGATCTTCCCGATGGTCGCTGCCGTTCTGCTGGCGCGCAGCATTGAGTGGTACTGGGTCTACGCCTGCATCGGTCTGGTCTACGTTGCTATTTTTATTCTGACCTTCGGCTGCGAGTTCCCGGTGCTGGGTAAAAAAGCGCAAACCACGGCAGAGCCTGTGGCGAAAGAGAAATGGGGTATCGGCGTGCTGTTCCTCTCCATCGCCGCCCTGTGCTACATCCTGGGCCAGCTGGGCTTTATCTCCTGGGTACCGGAATACGCCAAAGGTCTGGGCATGAGCCTGAACGACGCGGGCAAACTGGTGAGCGATTTCTGGATGTCCTACATGTTCGGCATGTGGGCGTTTAGCTTCATCCTGCGCTTCTTCGACCTGCAGCGCATTCTGACCGTGCTGGCGGGCCTGGCGACCGTGCTGATGTATCTGTTCATCAACGGTTCCCCGGAGCATATGCCATGGTTCATTCTGACCCTGGGCTTCTTCTCCAGCGCGATTTACACCTCGATCATCACCCTGGGCTCTCTGCAGACCAAAGTGGCCTCGCCGAAGCTGGTTAACTTCGTTCTGACCTGCGGCACTATCGGCACCATGCTGACCTTCGTGGTGACGGGCCCGATCGTTGCCCACAGCGGCCCGCTGGCCGCGCTGCACACCGCGAACGGTCTGTACGCCGTGGTGTTCATCATGTGCTTCATCCTGGGCTTTGTGACCCGTCACCGCCAGCACAACGCGGCAGCGACATCGCACTAAACCCTGCGCCCTTTTGCATTACGCAGAGGGGCTGTTTCTGGCGAAACTGACCTCTTCTCCTCCGGTATCCATCTGGATCCAGGTCTGCGCCAGCTGCGTAGTGGCAATAATCCGCCCCTGACGAATCGACCAGCGCACCGGCACCTGACAGCGCACCGCTTCAAACCCGCTCTCCGCAGGCAGGATAATCAGGTTTGCCGGATTTCCCGTTTCAATACCGTAATCGCTCAGGCCAAAGGTGCGGGCGCTGTTATGGGTAATCAGGTTCAGGCCGCTGTCGATTTGCGGATAGCCCATCATCTGGCAGACATGTAGCCCCATATGCAGCACCTGCAGCATATTGCCGGTGCCGAGCGGGTACCACGGGTCGAAGACGTCGTCATGACCAAAGCAGACGTTAATGCCCGCCTCCTGCAGCTCTTTCACGCGGGTGATGCCGCGACGCTTCGGATAGTCATCAAAGCGCCCCTGCAGGTGGATGTTGACCAGCGGGTTCGCAACGAAGTTAATCCCCGACATCTTCAGCAGACGGAAGAGCCGCGAGGTGTAAGCGCCGTTATAGGCGTGCATGGCGGTGGTGTGGCTGGCCGTCACGCGCGGGCCGATGCCGGCCTCATACGCCAGCGTGGCCACCGTCTCGACAAACCGCGACTGTTCGTCGTCAATTTCATCGCAGTGGATATCCAGCGGGCGGTCATACTTCTTCGCCAGCTCAAAAGCGATGTGCAGCGACTGGACGCCGTACTCACGGGTGAACTCAAAATGTGGGATCGCCCCCACCACGTCGGCCCCCAGTTTTAACGCCTCTTCCAGCAGCGCCGCGCCGTTCGGGTAAGAGAGAATACCTTCCTGCGGAAACGCGACGATTTGCAGCGTTACCCACGGGGCCACCTCCTGCTTCACCTCCAGCATCGCCTTCAGGGCGGTAAGCGTTGGGTCAGAGACATCCACATGGGTGCGGACAAACTGAATGCCGTTAGCGATTTGCCACTTCAGCGTTTTCCAGGCGCGTGCTTTCACATCCTCGTGGCTGAGCAGCGCCTTGCGCTCCGCCCAGCGTTCAATGCCTTCGAACAGCGTGCCGGACTGGTTCCAGTTCGGCTCCCCCGCCGTCTGGGTGGTATCAAGATGAATATGCGGCTCGATGAACGGCGGGAGAGCAAGCCCACCGCGCGCGTTCAGTACCTCATAACTTTCGGCGTGGGTATCGTCCATGGGGGTGATATCACCAAAACGCCCGTTCTCGATGGCAAGTTGCCACAGCCCTTCCCGACCCGGTAAACGCACATTCTGAACAAGCCATAACGGTGATGTAGACATACCTTTCCCCTCATAAACGCAGCTGATATTCAGGCGTATCGATTTTTGCAAAACCGCCCCTGATTTGTACACAAATTCAACGAACACGAAAAGCCTGCGATTTCCGCCACTTATAAAAATCCTGACAAATCAGTCATATACCACCTAAGGAGTAGGCGAAGGCGTATTTGATTTGCATCAATAAGCGCCCCTGCTGAATCGTTAAGGTAGGCAATAATAGAAAAGAAATCGAGGCAATAATGAGCAAAGTCAGACTCGCTATCATCGGTAACGGCATGGTCGGCCACCGCTTTATTGAGGATCTTCTCGATAAAGCCGATGCTGAGCAGTTCGATATTACCGTGTTCTGTGAAGAACCCCGCAAGGCGTACGACCGTGTGCACCTGTCTTCCTACTTCTCCCATCATACCGCCGAAGAGCTCTCTCTGGTGCGTGAAGGTTTCTACGAGAAGCATGGCGTAAAAGTGCTGGTGGGCGAACGCGCTATCACCATCAACCGTCAGGAAAAAGTGATCCACTCCAGCGCCGGCCGTACGGTTTTTTACGACAAGCTGATCATGGCGACGGGCTCGTATCCGTGGATCCCACCCATTAAAGGCTCGGAGACTCAGGATTGCTTCGTTTATCGCACGATTGAGGACCTCAACGCCATCGAATCCTGCGCGCGTCGAAGCAAACGCGGCGCGGTGGTCGGCGGCGGTCTGCTGGGCCTGGAAGCGGCTGGCGCGCTCAAAAACCTCGGTGTTGAAACCCACGTTATCGAATTTGCGCCAATGCTGATGGCCGAACAGCTCGACCACATGGGTGGCGATCAGCTGCGCCGTAAGATCGAAAGCATGGGCGTGAAGGTTCACACCAGCAAGAACACCAAAGAGATCGTTCAGGAAGGGACTGAAGCGCGCAAAACCATGCGCTTTGCCGACGGCAGCGAGCTGGAGGTGGACTTCATCGTCTTCTCCACCGGCATTCGTCCGCGCGACAAGCTGGCGACCCAGTGCGGCCTGGCCGTCGCGCAGCGCGGCGGGATCATGATTAACGACACCTGCCAGACCTCCGATCCGGATATCTACGCCATCGGCGAATGCGCCAGCTGGAACAACCGCGTATACGGCCTGGTGGCGCCGGGCTACAAAATGGCGCAGGTCGCCGTGGATCATATCCTCGGCAGCGAAAACGCCTTCACCGGCGCAGACATGAGCGCCAAGCTGAAGCTGCTGGGCGTGGACGTAGGCGGTATTGGCGATGCGCATGGTCGCACGCCCGGCGCGCGCAGCTACGTCTATCTCGACGAAAGCAAAGAGGTCTACAAACGTCTCATCGTCAGCCAGGACAACAAAACCCTGCTCGGCGCGGTGCTGGTGGGCGACACCAGCGACTTCGGTAACCTGCTCCAGCTGGTGCTCAACGCCATCGAGCTGCCGGAAAACCCGGACGCGCTGATCCTCCCGGCGCACGCCTCCAGCGGTAAGCCGTCCATCGGCGTGGATAAACTGCCGGACAGCGCGCAGATTTGCTCCTGCTTCGACGTCACCAAAGGCATGCTGATCTCCGCGATCAACAAAGGGTGCCACACCGTTGCGGCGCTGAAAGCGGAAACCAAAGCCGGTACCGGCTGCGGCGGCTGTATTCCGCTGGTCACCCAGGTGCTGAACGCCGAGCTGGCGAAACAGGGCATCGAAGTGAACAACAACCTGTGCGAGCACTTCGCTTACTCTCGCCAGGAGCTGTACCATCTGATCCGCGTGGAAGGCATCAAGTCCTTCGACGAACTGCTGGCGAAGCACGGCCAGGGCTACGGCTGTGAAGTGTGTAAACCGACCGTCGGCTCCCTGCTGGCCTCCTGCTGGAACGAGTACGTGCTCAAACCCGAGCATACGCCGCTGCAGGACACCAACGACAACTTCCTGGCCAACATCCAGAAAGACGGCACCTACTCCGTGATTCCACGCTCGGCCGGTGGTGAAATCACGCCGGAAGGGCTGGTCGCGGTGGGCCGTATCGCACGTGAATTTAACCTCTACACCAAAATTACCGGCTCCCAGCGTATCGGCCTGTTTGGCGCGCAGAAGGACGACCTGCCGGAAATCTGGCGTCAGCTGATTGAAGCGGGCTTCGAAACCGGCCACGCGTACGCCAAAGCGCTGCGCATGGCGAAAACCTGCGTGGGCAGCACCTGGTGTCGCTACGGCGTCGGCGATAGCGTGGGCTTCGGCGTTGAGCTGGAAAACCGCTACAAAGGCATCCGCACCCCGCACAAAATGAAGTTCGGCGTCTCCGGCTGTACCCGCGAATGTGCGGAAGCGCAGGGTAAAGACGTGGGTATTATTGCCACCGAAAAAGGCTGGAACCTGTATGTATGCGGCAACGGCGGGATGAAACCGCGCCATGCGGACCTGCTGGCGGCGGATCTCGATCGCGACACGCTGATTCAGTATCTCGACCGCTTCATGATGTTCTACATCCGTACCGCCGATAAGCTGACCCGTACCGCCTCCTGGCTCGATAACCTCGAGGGCGGCATCGACTACCTGAAATCGGTCATTATCGACGACAAACTGGGCCTGAACGAGCATCTGGAAGCGGAAATGGCGCGCCTGCGCGAGGCGGTGATCTGCGAGTGGACGGAAACCGTCAACACCCCGGCGGCGCAGACGCGCTTCAAACACTTTATCAACAGCACCCAGCGCGACCCGAACGTGCAGGTGGTGCCGGAGCGCGAACAGCATCGTCCGGCCACGCCGTATGAACGTATTCCGGTCACGCTGGTGGAGGAAAACGCATGAGCCAGTGGGTAAACATCTGCAATATTAACGACATTCTCCCCGCCACCGGCGTCTGTGCGCTGCTGGGCAACGAGCAGGTGGCGATTTTCCGCCCTCGCCACGATGAACAGGTCTTTGCTATCAGCAACATCGACCCGTTCTTCGAGGCCAGCGTGCTCTCCCGCGGACTGATTGCCGAGCATCAGGGTGAACTGTGGGTCGCCAGCCCGTTGAAAAAGCAGCGTTTCCGCTTAACCGACGGACTCTGCATGGAAGATGAAAGCTTCTCGGTCAAACACTACGACGTCCGCGTGAAGGACGGCGAGGTGCAGCTGAAAGCGTAACCCCTCGCCTTTTCAATAGGAAAGGCTTATGACCCCTTATGGGTAACGGCAGGAAAAACCGTATGTTCTGTACGATTCCTGCTGTTATCCTGACGTCAATTCTTCCCCCGCCATGAATGCTGTGAGGTAACGTCGTGGATCACCTGCCGATTTTTTGTCAATTACGCAACCGCGACTGCCTGCTCGTGGGCGGCGGCGACGTGGCCGAGCGCAAAGCGCGCCTGCTGTTAGAGGCTGGCGCCCGCCTGACCGTGAATGCCCTTTCCTTCGCCCCCCAGTTTGAGGTTTGGGCCCAGGAAGGGATGCTCACGCTGGAACAGGGCGCGTTTAATGAATCCCTGCTGGACACCTGCTGGCTGACCATCGCCGCGACGGATGATGATGAAGTGAACCAGCGCGTGAGCGACGCCTGCGAAGCGCGCCGTATCTTCTGCAACGTGGTGGATGCGCCGAAAGAAGCCAGCTTTATCATGCCGTCGATTATCGACCGCTCGCCGCTGATGATTGCGGTATCGTCCGGGGGACGTTCACCGGTTCTCGCGCGTCTGCTGCGGGAAAAACTGGAAGCCCTGTTGCCTCAACACCTTGGCCAGATTGCGCATTATGCCGGGCAGCTGCGTTCACGCGTGAAGCAAACCTTCGCGACCGTGGGCGAGCGCCGTCGCTTCTGGGAAAAATTCTTTGTGAACGACAGGCTGGCGCAGTCGCTGGCGAATCAGGACACCAAAGCCGTTGAAGAGACGACTGAGCAGTTGCTAAGCGAACCGCTGGACCATCGCGGCGAAGTGGTGCTGGTAGGCGCAGGCCCCGGAGATGCGGGTTTGCTGACGCTGAAAGGGCTACAGCAGATCCAGCAGGCGGATATCGTGGTGTACGACCGTCTGGTCTCCGATGACATCATGAACCTGGTGCGCCGCGACGCCGACCGCGTTTTCGTGGGCAAGCGCGCGGGCTACCACTGCGTGCCGCAGGAGGAGATTAACCAGATCCTGCTGCGCGAAGCGCAAAAGGGAAAACGCGTGGTGCGCCTGAAGGGGGGCGATCCGTTTATCTTTGGACGCGGCGGTGAAGAGCTGGAAACCCTGTGCGACGCGGGTATTCCGTTCTCCGTGGTGCCCGGCATTACGGCGGCGTCCGGCTGTTCAGCGTACTCTGGCATTCCGCTGACCCACCGCGACTACGCTCAGAGCGTGCGTCTGGTGACGGGCCACCTGAAGACCGGCAGCGAGCTGGACTGGCATAACCTGGCCGCCGAAAAGCAGACGCTGGTGTTCTACATGGGGCTCAATCAGGCCGCCACGATTCAGGCGAAGCTGCTGGAGCACGGTATGAATGCGGATATGCCCGTCGCGCTGGTCGAAAACGGCACCGCCATTACGCAGCGCGTGGTGGATGGCGTGCTGACGCAGTTAGGCGAGCTGGCGCAGCAGGTCGAAAGCCCGGCGCTGATTGTGGTGGGCCGCGTGGTTGAACTGCGCGACAGGCTGAACTGGTTCTCGAATCACTAACGCATATTCTCCCTTCCTGGAGTAGTCCTTAAGCGGACTACTCCCCTCTTACCGCTACCGATAACATACCGCCCCGAAGTGGAACTTTTCCCTTTATTCCCTTGAGTTACATCCAATTTTCGTTTTAAAGACAAGGAATGCGTATGTTCAAACTGGCAAAGGCCGCCGTTCTGGTTGGCCTGTTATCGACTCTGACGGCCTGCACCGGTCACGTACAGAACACCAAAAATAACTGCAGCTACGATTACCTGCTGCACCCGGCGATCTCCATTTCGAAGATCATCGGTGGTTGCGGCCCGGCGGCACAGCAGTAAGCGTTTTACAGGCATAAAAAAACCGGGATGTCCCGGTTTTTTAGTTTTGGAGAGTGTGTTTTTTGTCGGGTGGGGCTGACGCTTACCCGACCTACACGGTCCCGTAGGCCGGGTAAGGCGGAGCCGCCACCCGGCAAAGCAAGCTTAAGGTTTACCCACAAACCCAATCGCTTCATACACCGCTTTCAGGGTTTCGGACGCGCGCGCGCTGGCTTTTTCCGCCCCCTCTTTCATCACTTTCTGCAGGAACGCTTCGTCGTTACGGTAGCGGTGATAACGCTCCTGCAGCTCGGTCAGCATGCCGGAAACGGCATCTGCCACTTCGCCTTTCAGGTGGCCGTACATCTTGCCTTCGAAGTGTTTTTCCAGCTCTGGGATGCTCTGGCCGGTGACGCCGGAGAGGATATCCAGCAGGTTGGAGACGCCCGCTTTGTTCTGCACGTCGTAGCGCACGACTGGCGGCTCGTCGGAGTCCGTGACCGCGCGCTTGAGCTTTTTGACAACCGATTTCGGATCTTCCAGCAGGCCGATAACGTTGTTGCGGTTATCGTCAGACTTGGACATCTTCTTGGTCGGCTCCAGCAGCGACATCACGCGTGCGCCGGACTTCGGAATAAATGGCTCTGGTACTTTAAACACATCGCCGTAGAGCGCGTTGAAGCGCTGGGCGATATCGCGGCTCAGCTCCAGGTGCTGCTTCTGGTCTTCGCCGACAGGGACCTGGTTTGTCTGGTACAGCAGAATGTCTGCCGCCATCAGCACCGGATAGTCAAACAGGCCGGCGTTGATGTTTTCAGAGTAGCGCGCGGATTTATCCTTGAACTGCGTCATGCGGCTCAGCTCGCCGAAATAGGTGTAGCAGTTCAGCGCCCAGCCCAGCTGCGCGTGCTCCGGCACGTGAGACTGAACGAAGATGGTGCTCTTCTCCGGATCGATGCCGCAGGCCAGATACAGCGCCAGGGTGTCCAGCGTGGCTTTGCGCAGCTTCTCAGGATCCTGACGGGCGGTAATCGCATGGAGATCGACGATGCAGTAAATGCAATGGTAGTCATCCTGCATGCTGACCCACTGACGTAACGCGCCCATGTAGTTACCAATGGTCAATTCACCTGAAGGCTGTGCGCCACTAAAAACGATGGGCTTAGTCATTGTTCAATTCCTGATGTTCACTGTGCGAAAGCCCGAGTGCGGGCAACAAATCTTTGAAGTGGTCGAAAACGACGTCCGGCTCACTCAGCGTAATGGCCTCACCGTAGTTGTAGCCATAGGTTAACCCCACGGAAGGACACCCGGCCGCGCGGGCAGCCAGAATATCATTGCGGGAATCGCCGACAAAGAGCAGCTCCGCAGGCGTTAAGGATAATTTTCCTGCCACCAGCAGCAGCGGTTCCGGATGGGGCTTTTTGTTCTGCACGTCGTCGCCGCCCACAATCACGGAGAAATACTTCGCGATATCGAGCGCTTCCAGCAGCGGTGCGACAAACGGCGTGGGTTTGTTGGTCACCAGACCCAGCGGGATGCCCTTCGCGTGCAGCGCGCTCAGCGTTTCCTGAACGTCCGGGAACAGGAAGCTGCCCTCCTCGACAGTCTCTTCATAGAAACGATCGAACAGTTTGCGCAGAATACGCAGCTGCTCTTCCTGCGGGATATCCGCGTGATCGACGCTCGGTTTACCCTGGGCGGAACGCTGCGACGCACGCTCCTGACGCGCCCACGTCAACGCGCGCGCCATCAGAACATCGGCGCCGTTGCCAATCCACGTGACGACGCGCTCTTCACCCGCAACGGGGAGTTCAAGTGCATACAGCGCCTGGTCGACGGCGCTCGTTAAGCCCGGCGCGCTGTCAACCAGCGTGCCGTCGAGGTCGAATGCCACACCCCGAATAGCCTGTAATTTATCCATGACTTACCTTCGCCAGCTCGCGGCGCATTTCATCAATGACTTTTTTGTAATCCGGTTGGTCGAAAATGGCAGAACCTGCAACGAACATATCCGCGCCTGCCGCCGCAATTTCACCAATGTTATTCACTTTCACGCCGCCGTCTACTTCCAGACGAATGTCGTAGCCTGACTCGTCGATACGACGGCGGACTTCACGCAGCTTATCCAGCGTGTGAGGAATGAATGACTGGCCGCCAAAACCGGGGTTAACGGACATCAGCAGGATCACGTCCAGCTTGTCCATGACATAGTCGAGATAGCTCAGCGGCGTGGCCGGGTTAAACACCAGACCCGCTTTACAGCCGTTCTCTTTGATCAGCTGCAGCGTGCGATCCACATGTTCAGAGGCTTCCGGATGGAAGGTGATGATGCTGGCACCCGCCGCGGCGAAGTCAGGCACGATGCGATCAACCGGTTTCACCATCAGGTGAACGTCGATCGGGGCGGTAATGCCATAGTTACGCAGCGCCTTGAGCACCATCGGACCGATGGTCAGGTTAGGAACGTAGTGGTTATCCATCACGTCGAAATGGACGACATCCGCGCCAGCCGCCAGTGCGTTGGCGGTATCTTCACCCAGGCGGGCAAAATCGGCCGACAGAATTGAGGGAGCAATCAAAAACTGTTTCATCCGCTTCTCCTTGAAATGTGTTTACCGGCGGGCAAAACGGCTCAGGGGCGATAAAGAGCCAGGAGTTCGTCCACCTTTTTACGTGTGCCGCCGTTGCTGCTAATGCTACGCCGCACCTTAACCTGAAAATGCTTCGCGGCTTTGTACCATTCGCGCGTATCAGGCGTGTCGTGATTCGAAATTAACACCGGAATTCTTTTGCTGACCAGCTTTTCCGCCATCTCCGCCAGACGCGCCTGCTCGGCAGGGCTGAAGCTGTTGGTGTGGTAGGCGGTGAAGTTCGCCGTCGCAGACAGCGGCGCGTATGGGGGGTCACAGTAAACCACCGAATTGACGCCTGCCAGTTCCATACACTCTTCATAGGAGAGGCAATGAAACTCCGCGTTCTGCGCTTTTTCAGCAAAGTGATAAAGCTCGTCCTGTGGGAAATACGGGCGCTTGTAGCGACCAAACGGCACGTTAAATTCCCCGCGCAGGTTATACCGGCACAGGCCGTTGTAACCATGACGATTGAGATAGAGGAACAGCAGGGCTCTGCGGAACGGATCCTGGCTCTGGTTAAACTCCGCGCGGAACTGGTAGTAAACGTCCGGGTTATTGTTCTCGGGCGTAAACAGCTTGCGCGCCTCTGCGACATACTCATCGGTACGGAGCTTAACGATGTTATAGAGGCTGATAAGGTCGCTGTTGATATCCGCCAGGATATAACGAGAAAAATCGGTGTTGAGGAACACCGATCCCGCACCCACGAAAGGTTCGATAAGACACTCGCCTTCAGGCAGGTGCTTTTTAATATCATCGAGCAGGGGGTATTTCCCCCCTGCCCATTTCAGAAAAGCGCGATTTTTTTTCATGCTGACTAACTGATTACACCTTCTCCGGCTGTGGAGAAAGCTCCGACAGCATCCTGCGCTTTAAACATTACTTCAGATCGGCCTGAACCTGATGAATCGGCTTCGCCCATGGGTTCTTCGCCTGAACGTCAGCTGGCAGCGCCGCTACGGCACGTTTTGCTTCATCTTTTGACGAATAAACACCACTCACCAGCACATACCACGGCTGACCGTTACGGGTCGTCTGATAAACAACATAGTTTTTCAGATTTGATTTCTTCGCCCAGCTGTTGAGGTTGTCGTAGTTAGACGAACTGCTCAGCTGCAGCGTGTAGTTGCTGGAAGGCGCAGACTTCAGCGAACCGACGTTACCTGCCGTTTTACCTGCCGCGCTGCTGGGGGCGGTTGCCGTCGCGGCTGGTGCCGCTGTGGCAGCCGGTGCCGTGGTGGTCGCCGTGGCTTTCGGCGCAGTCTGCGTGACGGGCGCTTTAGCAGGCTCGCTCACCGCAGCCGTTTCCGTGCGTTTCGGCTGGGCCGGTACGGCTTTCACTTCAGGCGCTTTTACCACTGCCTGAGGTTTGGTTTCACGCTTAGGCTCAATCACTGCCTGCTTACGTTCAGGACGTGTTGTAGTCTGCGTCTGGTGCGGTTTGGTTTCCGTCGCGGCCGTTTGCGGCTGAGCGTTACCGCCGCGAATCGGGGCAACGGTTGCAGGTTCAGTTGGCAGCGTAGAGTTAACCACGACGTTATCAACCTGCTGCTGGTTCTGCGGCTGCGTCAGCGCATTGTTCAGGTCTCCCTGAACTTCCACACGCTGCTGACCTTCTGGCGCAGCAGGTGCCTGACCCTGAGCTGGGGTTGAAGAAACGGGCGGCAGAGAAACATCCTGCGGCGCTGTGGTGTTACCGGCGGTCTGCTCTGCGGAAGTAGCACCCGGCGCTGGCTGTGCGCCATTCGCCTGATTGGACGCATCGTTACCGGAAAGGTTGATGCTCTTCTCAGCGGAAGCCGTTTGCTCGGTTGAGTTCGTTGACGGTGCTTTAAGCGCGGAGCCAATGCCGACAATCAGCAGCACAAGCACCAGAACGCCAAGGCCCATCATAATGTACTGGCGGGACGCCGGTTTTGGCGCAGCGGCTTTTTTACGTTTACGCGGGCGACGCTCTACAGGCTGTTCGTCCATTGAATCTTCTTCGGACTCATAATCCTCTTCTGCTCGCTCTTCGTGCGCGTTGCGGCTGCGCGAAGGGCGACGATCGTCTGCATCCAGATCAACATCGTCAAAGTTGATCTGCGGCTCGTTATCACGTTCTGAAGATTGACGAGAACGACCAGTACGACGATCGCTGGGATCGGGTTTCAGCTCGTCTTCTGGTTTGAATTCATCCATTTAACACCCCACTCAAAGGCTTATGCCAACGACTTTGCATTTCACCTGAAGCTAAACGACCACCTGCGACAGTGGCCTGACCTTTCTAGTTGTTACGCCTGCTGACAGTCAGCGATAGCGCCAAGAACGACATCGTGCGGCACTCCGCCGCGCACTTCACTCTTCCCTATTGCAAGCGGGAGTACAAGACGCATCTCACCTGCCAATACTTTTTTATCGCGCATCATGTGGGGTAAATACGCTTGCGCCGACATCTCCTGCGGCCCGTTCACCGGCAAACCTGTACGCTCAAGCAGCGCAATGATACGTGCCGTCTCTTCCGGTTTGAACTGCCCAAGGCGTTCAGAGGTGCGGGCAGCCATCACCATGCCGGCCGCGACGGCTTCACCGTGCAGCCAGTTGCCGTAACCCATTTCGGCTTCAATCGCGTGACCAAACGTATGCCCAAGATTCAGTAAAGCACGTAAGCCCGTTTCACGCTCGTCTGCGGCTACAACTTCTGCTTTCAGCTCACAGCAACGACGAATGCAGTATGCCAGTTTTGCCTCATCGAGGCCCAGCAGCGCATCCATATTCTCTTCAAGCCAGTTAAAGAACTCGCCATCCAGAATAATGCCGTATTTGATCACTTCCGCCAGACCCGAAGCCAGTTCGCGCTTCGGCAGGGTTTTCAGACAGTCGAGATCCACCACCACCGATGCGGGCTGGTAGAACGCGCCAATCATGTTTTTGCCGAGCGGATGGTTCACTGCCGTTTTGCCACCGACAGAGGAGTCGACCTGGGACAGCAGCGTGGTAGGGATTTGAATAAAGCGGACACCACGCTGATAGCTTGCGGCCGCAAAGCCGGTCAGATCGCCCACAACACCACCGCCCAGGGCAAGCAGTGTCGTATCGCGACCATGCGGTTTTTGCAGCAATGCGGTAAAGACGGTATCCAGTACCGTCAGGCTTTTATACTGCTCGCCATCGGGGAGAATCACACTGTCGACTTTTACGCCCGCCTGCTCAAGCAGGTGGCGTACGCGGTCGAGATAAAGCGGAGCCAGCGTCTCGTTGGTGACCAGCATCGCCTGATCACCCGCTTTCAGTGGTAAAAAGGAAGCTGGGTCGTTAAACAAACCAGCCGCGATGGTGATAGGGTAACTACGTTCCCCGAGAGTAACTGTAATCCTCTCCATGACGCGACATCCACCTTTAATGCTTTTACCCGCAGGCGAGTGTATATAAAGCCAGAATCAGTTGCTTTCCAGCATATGAATAATCTGGTTTGCAACCACTTTAGCGCTCTGGTCGTCGGTACGAATGGTCACATCGGCAATCTCTTCATACAGCGGATTGCGTTCATCGGCCAACGCTTCCAGAACTTCGCGTGGTGGCGTTTCAACCTGCAGCAGCGGGCGCTTTTTATCGCGCTGCGTACGTGCCAGCTGTTTCTCAATGGTCGTCTCAAGATAGACCACTACGCCACGGGCGGAGAGACGGTTGCGGGTTTCGCGAGATTTCACAGAGCCGCCGCCTGTTGCCAGAACGATGCCCTGTTTTTCCGTGAGTTCGTTGATCACTTTTTCTTCTCGGTCACGGAAACCTTCTTCGCCTTCTACGTCGAAAACCCAGCCCACATCAGCTCCGGTTCGTTTCTCAATCTCTTGATCAGAATCGTAAAATTCCATATTGAGTTGTTGAGCTAACTGACGCCCAATAGTGCTTTTGCCGGCACCCATAGGCCCAACCAGAAAGATATTGCGTTTCTCTGCCATTTTATCGGTACTACTAAGACTATTCGTTAATGGTAATCCCCGCTTCGCAGACACCCGGCGTAGCAGGACATGAACTGAAACCTCATATGCAATAGAGCGAGAGTCAGACTAAAAATTATCTCAATACTCCGGCTTGTTTGGCAACTGATTAAATCACCGCGCCGGGCGCATAAGGTAATAAGACGTAAGTCCAACTCAAATCGGTACTCCTTGTATGCTAATTCATGCCCCACGTCAAACATCTGCAACAAACTGAATGCAAAATCATTGCGGGGATCGTTACCCGTCAGCGAATACCGACCAGACGTGGTGTAATAAACACCACTAATTCACGCCGTTCGTTGTCTTTCCCGTCATGGCGAAAAAGCGATCCAATCCAGGGGATGCTTCCCAGACCGGGTACGCTGTCAGTGCCGGTTTTGTTCTTCTGGGAAAATATTCCGCCCAACGCCAGCGTTTCTCCACTTTTTACCTCCACCTGGGTTTCTATCTCCTGCTTATCGATAGCCAGCGTTTCGCCATCGGCCTGCTGCAGAACCTGTCCCGGCATATTTTCGCTGATGTGTAATTTCAGGCGCACGCGTCCCCCCGGCAACACCACCGGTGTGACCTCCATTCCGAGAACCGCCTCTTTAAACTCAACGGAGGTGGCGCCGCTTTCCCCGCTTGAGACCTGATACGGGATCTCACTGCCCTGCTTAATGCTGGCAGGTTGCATATGCGAGGCCAACAGCCGCGGGCTGGCGATAATATCGACCTGCTGTTTTTGCTCCAGCGCTGAAAGTTCCAGATCAAGCAACCTGCCGTTAATCCGACCGATATTAAACCCCACGTGGCTGGTGGTGCTGGCAACAGAAAGATCGCTGCCCAGCGTCGTCAGTTGTCCCACCTTGCCCGCATCGGTAGCGTCGGCGAGATTCCACTTCACCCCCAGCTCACGCAGGCTTTTTTCGTTAATGGTCACAATATGCGCCGCCAGTTCGACCTGCTCGACGGGAATATCCATCTGGGCGGCCCAGCGCTGCAGCGTATCCACCGCAGCCTGGTTATCCCGAATCAGCAGACGGTTAGTACGTTTGTCGACGGATAAACTCCCCTTTGGGCTCAGGAGTTTTTCCGCGGCTTTTTGCAGCTCCCCGGCATCCGCATAAGAAAAGGGAATGCCCTGAGTGACCAGCGGGGCATCAAGCTGTCGACGCGCCTGTTCCTGTTCTGAACGCTCCCGCTGCTCACGCTGCCAGGCCGCGGTATGCACATAAAAAATACCGCCCTCCTCGCGCAAGACGAGTCCGGCGCTGGAGACGACCGTCCGTAACGCCTGTCTCCAGGGAACGCGCGTCAGGTTAAGCGAAAGCGTACCGCTGACATCAGGCGATACCACCAGATTACGGTTCTCCTGTGCGACCAGGGCCTGTAACACCTGGACCACAGGCACGTCATCCACCACCAGCGTGACCGGTTTTGGCGCGGCGGCCCACAGCCGTTGGCTGAACGCCAGCAGCCACAGCATTATCCGTAAATTCATTTTTATCCGTTCCTTCTCGTTGCCACGTCCATTTTCCCGGGTCACAGGTGTCACCCACATCAACTGCCAGCTCCGCTGCATTGACGGCGGTTATCCTCCAGCCAGCCGGGAAGCGCTCATGCATTTTCAGCCGGTGCCAGCGCTTTTGCCCATCCTGTAAAATGCCGATAGTCTCCTGCCCTTCCACCATGCCGCGAAAGCGCCACTGCGCCAGCTCGCCAATGGCGCAAGGATCGTCCGGAGGACGAAACGGATCGCGCATACCGGTCAATAGCAGCACTGAGCAAACCAGCAAACATCGCGCGCTATTTCGCATGTTCCAGCTCCAACTGCAGGCGCAACGCCGTACCTTGTGGCGCAATCGCGAAAGCGGCGATCTGCACATCCTGCTGTGCCAGACGGGAAAAAAGTTCCGGAATGGCCTGCCACTCCGTATCCAGCGTCAGTTCCCCTCCATTCTGCAGCGGCTTCCAGTGAACCAGCGTCGTCTCATCGTTCTGAAAATCGAGCGGGGAGAATGGCGCCAGCTCCCGTGCCTTTGCAGCGTCCGGACGAAACGGCCCCTTTCTGACAACAGGCCATAACGATGCATTAGTGCTTGCATTCTCAATCAGCTGGCGTTGTTGTTCAGCACACTGCCTGTCTACCGGTCTGAGCAACGCGCCCCACGCGACCAGCCCTGCCAGGAGACTCCCCAGGCACCAGTAGAGTACCCGATGCCAGGGACGGCTTTCGCACCAGCGTTCTAACAAGGTTTTCACGCGTTACCCCTCACTTTTGAGATGAAGCGTAAACAGCCAGTGCCCCCGGCTATCCTGCCGAAGCTCGCCCGGCGTCCCGGGCGTAAAGCCCGCTATTTGGCCAAGCGCATCGCGCAGAGTAGAGAGGGCCGGCAGGGTGATAGCGTAACCGGTCAATATCAGCGCAGGCGGCTGATAGCGCAGCTCTGTCAGCCAGACCTGTGAAGGAATGGCGCGGGAAAGGGAGGCCAGCACCGGTTGCCATGCGCGTCGTTGCCTGGTTTGCACGGGGAGCTGCGCCTGTGCGGCCAGTTTTTGCCGGGCGACAAGCGCGTGCTGCACGGACTGCATTCCCGTCAGTTCCGTTTGCAGCGCGCGCAGTTTCACGAACTGGTTCATCCGCAGACAAACAATGACTACGAACATCAACAGTACTGTGCCGATACACATTGCGCCCCAGAAACGCAGGCATCGCGCGCGCCGCTGCTGTCGCCAGGGCAGAAAATTCAGGATGCTCATCCGGGCACCTCGCTCATGGCCAACGCCAGCGCGACGGTATAATCAGCCCCGCATTCCGGCAGCGGAGCATGGCAGCGTTCCAGGATTTCCCACGGATCACGTTGGCAATCAAACAGCGCGATGTCATCCGGACCAAGCGCCAGCAGCGCCGCCAGCTCGGCCACGTTTTCTGCTTCGGTAGTTAAGCGGCGTCCCCACTGGTGGCGCATCGCCCAGAGCCACTGACGATCGTCCCGCCAGGCAACGCACTGCGCCGGCGCCACTGCGGGAAGAAGATTCGTCAGCGCGCTGGCATCCGGGGTAATGGTCACCAGCCGCAAACGCAGCGTTTTCGCCAGCGCCAGAAGGGTATCGACCTCGTTGTTTTGTGCGGCCGTCACGTGAAAGGTATTGCTGAAGGTATCCTGGGCGTAGTCGAAACAGAGGGTATCGGCAGACATCTCCAGTTCGCGGGCGAGCGCGCTACCCAGCCATGAGAGCTGCTCGCTGTCGCGCAGCGCAACGGTCGGGCGAGGAAGCGACCGCTGCAGAGTGCGTGCTGCCGGGAAAGAGAGGAACACCCGATGGGCGTGCGGCAGCGTTTTTCGCCAGTCGCGCAACGCATCAACCAGCTGTTCTGGCTGACAAATTTTGCCGTCACGAATGATGCCTTCAGCCAGCGGGATTGCCCACCAGCGCCGCAGACGCCAGCCGGACTTCTCCCGGTCCAGCGCCACGATCAGCACCCTATCCTGTTGAATGTGAACGCCCGTTTGCCATGTTTTGAAGGCCATGCTTCACGATCTCCTTATCGCCCGTCGCCCTGACGGCTATATCAATGAATCAGGCTTGCCTTTATACTACCGCGCGATTGTTTAGAAACTGCCCAAGTGAAACCAAATGGGAAATCTCCGGTGAAGTTCGTAAAGTATTTATTCATCCTTGCAGTCTGTTGCATTCTGCTGGGAGCAGGCTCGATTTACGGTTTGTACAAATATATTGAGCCACAGCTACCTGATGTCGCCACGCTTCGCGATGTGCGTCTCCAGATCCCGATGCAGGTCTATAGCGCCGATGGCGAGCTCATGGCGCAGTATGGCGAGAAGCGTCGTATCCCGCTGACCTTAAACCAAATTCCACCCGTGATGGTGAAAGCCTTTATCGCCACGGAGGACAGCCGTTTTTACGAGCACCACGGTGTCGATCCGGTGGGGATTTTCCGTGCCGCGAGCATTGCGTTGTTCTCTGGTCACGCCTCTCAGGGGGCGAGTACCATTACGCAGCAGCTGGCGCGTAACTTCTTCCTCAGCCCTGAAAAGACGCTGACCCGTAAGATCAAAGAGGTGTTCCTGGCGATCCGTATTGAGCAGCTGCTGAGCAAAGACGAGATCCTTGAGCTGTACCTCAATAAAATCTACCTGGGCTACCGTGCCTATGGCGTGGGGGCGGCCGCGCAGGTGTACTTCGGTAAGCCTGTGGAGCAACTCACCTTAAGCGAAATGGCCACCATCGCCGGTCTGCCAAAAGCGCCGTCCACCTTTAACCCGCTCTACTCGCTCGATCGCGCCACCGCGCGTCGTAACGTCGTCCTGTCACGTATGCTGAGCGAAGGCTATATCAGCCAGAGCGAGTACGACCAGGCGCGCAACGACGTCATTGACGCTAACTACCACGCCCCGGAGATCGCCTTCTCTGCGCCTTACCTGACCGAAATGGTTCGCCAGGAGATGGTGAACCGTTATGGCGACAAGGCCTATGAAGATGGCTATCGCGTGTACACCACCGTCACCCGTAAAGTGCAGCAGGCGGCGCAGGACGCGGTGCGCAACAACGTGATGGACTACGATATGCGTCACGGCTATCGCGGCCCGTCAAACGTGCTCTGGAAGGTGGGCGAAAGCGCGTGGGACAGCAAAAAAATCATCAGTACGCTGAGAGCACTGCCTACCTACGGGCCGCTCCTTCCTGCGGTGGTGACGCAGGCCGATCCTCAGGAAGCCGTTGCAACGCTCGCGGACGGTACGTCCGTCTCCCTGCGCATGGACGGTATCCGTTGGGCGCGTCCGTACCGCTCGGATACCCTGCAGGGCGTCACGCCGCGTAAAGTGACCGATGCGGTACAGACCGGGCAGCAAATCTGGGTGCGCAAGGTTGGCGAATCCTGGTGGCTGGCGCAGGTGCCGGACGTCAACTCGGCCCTGGTTTCTATCAATCCGCAGAACGGCGCTGTACTGGCCCTGGTAGGCGGGTTCGATTTCAACCAGAGCAAATTTAACCGTGCCACCCAGGCGCTGCGTCAGGTCGGTTCGAATATCAAACCGTTCCTCTACACGGCCGCGATGGATAAGGGCCTGACCCTCGCCAGCATCCTCAACGACGTGCCAATCTCCCGCTGGGATGCGGGGGCGGGTTCCGACTGGCAGCCGAAAAACTCCCCTGCGGAATATGCCGGCCCGATTCGTCTTCGTCAGGGTCTGGGACAGTCGAAAAACGTGGTGATGGTGCGTGCCATGCGCGCCATGGGGGTCGACTATGCCGCAGAGTATCTGCAGCGCTTCGGTTTCCCGGCGCAGAACATCGTTCGCACCGAGTCGCTGGCGTTAGGCTCAGCCTCCTTTACGCCGCTTCAGGTCGCGCGTGGATACTCGGTGATGGCCAACGGCGGCTTCCTGATTGACCCGTACTTCATCAGCAAGATCGAGAACGATCAGGGCGGCGTGCTGTTCGAGGCGAAGCCGAAAATTGCCTGCCCTGACTGCGATATTCCGGTCATTTATGGCAATACGCCGAAATCTGAAGTACTTGAAAACAAGGACATGGAAGATCCTGCCGTGTCGCAGGAGCAGCAGAACGGCGTGGTGCCGCAGCCGCAGCTCGAGCAGGCGAACCAGGCGCTGGTGGCGCAGACCGGCGCGCAGGAATACGCCCCGCATGTGATCAACACGCCGCTGTCTTTCCTGATCAAAAGCGCGCTGAACACCAACATCTTCGGTGAGCCAGGCTGGCAGGGTACCGGCTGGCGCGCAGGACGCGATCTGCAGCGCCATGATATCGGCGGTAAAACGGGGACAACCAACAGCTCGAAAGACGCGTGGTTCTCCGGTTACGGTCCGGGCGTGGTGACCTCGGTCTGGATCGGCTTCGACGATCACCGCCGCGATTTAGGGCGTACCACGGCCTCCGGCGCAATTAAAGATCAGATTTCCGGCTATGAAGGCGGCGCGAAGAGCGCGCAGCCAGCCTGGGACGCCTACATGAAGGCCGTTCTTGAAGGCGTGCCGGAGCAGCCGCTGACGCCACCGCCAGGCGTGGTGACGGTCAATATCGACCGCAGCACGGGCCAGCTCGCCAACGGCGGTAATAGTCGCGAGGAGTATTTCATCGAGGGCACACAGCCAACCACACAGGCGGTGCATGAGGTGGGTACAGAGATTATCGATAACGGCGAAACGCACGAGCTGTTCTAAATGTAAAAATGCCCGGTAAAAACCGGGCAATACAGCGTAGGCCGGGTCAGGCGAAGCCGCCACCCGGCTTTTTTATGGCCTACAGTCGCCCCTGCCCCTTCAGCCACTCCCGTACCAGGAACAGCGCGCTCACGTTGCGAGCCTCATTAAAGTCAGGGTCTTCCAGGAGGTCCATCAGATGCGCCAGCGGCCAGCGAACCTGCGGCAGCGGCTCCGGCTCATCCCCTTCCAGCGATTCAGGATAGAGATCTTCAGCCACCACGATATTCATTTTGCTGGAAAAATAGGACGGCGCCATGCTCAGTTTTTTCAGGAATGAAAGCTCATTCGCCCCGAACCCCACCTCTTCTTTCAGCTCGCGGTTTGCCGCTTCAAAGACGGTTTCGCCCGGGTCGATCAGCCCTTTCGAGAACCCAAGCTCGTAAGATTCCGTTCCCACAGCGTATTCGCGGATCAAAATCAGATGATCGTCGACAATCGGCACAATCATCACCGCTTCGCGCGACGAGGGGCGCATACGTTCATAAACGCGACGCACACCGTTGCTGAACTCCAGATCCACACTTTCGACATTAAACAGGCGCGATTTTGCGACTGTTTCAACATTCAGAATGGTGGGTTTTTGTAGTGGTTTGCTCATCGTGATGGGTCTTAGCAGTGAGAACTGGCGTTATTGTGCGATACGCCGCACGGTTTCGGCAATGTCAATCGTTCTTTATTTACATTTATGCAACGTAGCAGGGATCAATCCTCAATTCAAAACAAATGTCAAGAGGTTGAAATGTTTCCAGGAATTTGCTGATATCGCGCCATAACAGGCTTTGCTATCATCACCGGTCACTGGGATGCGCTTCAGAATGCTCAAGTTCGACTCCATACTTGCCGATAGCCAGCCACAGACTCTCATTCAATGTAAAGGTGCTACTGACTACACCTGTAAGAAGATAAGTAAGATGGGGAAAGCATGAGCACCATTTTGATTGTTCTCGCTGCTATGCTGGCCGGCGCATTGGTTGCAGGGTGGTTGTACAGGCGCCGCATACAGCGCCGTTATCGCCTGCCTTTTTTAACTGCATTTGCGGGCGCGACCACACGTAAACTCACGCAAGACGAGCGCGATGCGGTTGAAAACTATCTCGAAATCCTGAACCGTACTCAGCTCACGCCTGGGCCAACGGGTGCCACCGCTGCGCCCGTGGCGTTAAAGCTTAATGCGCAGAGTGATACCGTGCTCTGCGTGACGCGTTCCATCACGCGCTACGGCATCACGACTGATGACCCCAACAAGTGGCGCTATTACCTTGATTCCGTCGAAGTGCATCTCCCTCCGTCCTGGGAGCAATACATTAATGACGAAAACAGCGTTGAGCTGATTCACACCGATTCATTGCCTCTGGTTATCTCGCTTAACGGTCACACGCTGAATGAATATCTTCAGGAAGCCCCGCGTTTTGCGCTGGAGCGCGCCAGTTCGACGCAGGCTTCTATTCGTGGCGAAGAGACAGAGCAGATTGAACTGCTGAACATTCGTCAGGAGACGCATGAAGAGTACGCCCTGAGCCGCCCGGACGGCATTCGTGAAGCCCTGCTGATCGTCGCCGCCTTCCTGCTCTTTTTTTTCTGCCTGCTGACGCCGGATGTGTTTGTCCCCTGGCTGGCGGGCGGTGCGGTGCTGCTGCTGGCGGGCGGGCTTTGGGGGCTCTTTGCTCCGCCGGCCAAAACCTCGTTGCGCGAGATCCACTGCCTGCGCGGGACGCCAAAGCGCTGGGGTCTGTTCGGTGAAAACGATCAGGAACACCTCAACAATATCTCGCTCGGGATTATTGACCTGATCTACCCGCGCCACTGGCAACCGTGGATCGCGCAGGATTTAGGCCAGAAAACCGATATTGATATCTACCTTGACCGCCACGTTGTGCGTCAGGGACGCTTCTTATCCCTGCATGATGAAGTGAAAAATTTCCCGCTTCAGCACTGGCTTCGCAGCACGGTCATTGCCGGGGGCGCGGCGCTGGTCTTAGTCATGCTGCTGCTTTTCGTGCCGCTGGATATGCCCATCAAATTCACCCTGTCGTGGATCAAAGGGGCGCAAACCATTGAAGCGACCAGCGTCAACAAACTGGATGAAGCCGGTGTGCGCGTGGGGGACACGCTGCGCCTGAAGGGAACCGGGATGTGTAATATTCACACGCCGGGGGCATGGAACACGCGTCAGAACTCGCCATTTATGCCGTTCGATTGCTCGCAAATTATCTGGAACGACGCACCGCCGCTGCCGCTGCCGGAATCAGAAGTGGTGAATAAAGCCACGGCGCTTACCCAGACGGTTAACCGCCAGCTGCACCCGAAACCGGACGATGATTCGCGCGTCAGCCCTGCGCTGCGTTCGGCCATTCAAAAATCAGGCATGGTTCTGCTGGATGATTTTGGTGACATCGTTCTGAAAACGCAGGATCTCTGTTCTTCGCAGGATGAGTGCATACGTCTTAAAAATGCCCTGGTCAACCTGGGGAACAGTAAAGACTGGGACTCGCTGGTAAAGCGCGCCGAAGCGGGACGACTGGATGGCGTCAACGTGCTGCTGCGTCCGGTGAGTGCTGAATCGCTGGATAACCTGGTCGCCACCTCCACATCACCGTTTATGATGCGCGAAACCACCCGGGCGGCTCAGGCGCTGAACAGCCCGGCACCGGGAGGCTTTGTGATTGCAAGCGATGAAGGCAGCGACCTGGTCGATCAGCCTTACCCGCAGGTGGCGCTTTATGACTACCCGGCGCAGGAGCAGTGGAGCCAGTTCCAGCGCCTGGCGCAGATGCTGATGCAAACGCCGTTCAGCGCAGAAGGGATTGTCACGAGTGTTTATACCGACGCCAACGGCACGCGCCATATCGGCCTGCACCGGATGCCGGATAGCGCAGGTTTATGGCGCTACATCGGCACCTCTCTGCTGATGACCGCGATGCTGATCGCCATTTTCTGGAACGGCTTTATGGCCCTGCGACGCTACCAGCGCTCGCGCACCCGGCTTGCAGAGATCCAGCAATATTATGAAAATTGCCTCAATCCTAAGCTGATCCCCTCCTCTGAGAGCCTGATCTGATAACGTCGTTGCGCGACAAGATGTGCTACCCTGTCGCGCACGTTTCTTCTGGCTGGAGTTCCCCCCCTATGCATCTTGATATCGACTGGCAGCAGGTCGACACCGTTCTGCTGGATATGGACGGCACGCTGCTCGATCTCGCCTTTGACAACTATTTCTGGCAAACGCTGGTGCCGGAAACCTATGGCGAGCAGCAGGGAATCTCCCCGGCAGAAGCGCAGGCATTCATTCGTTCGCAATATAGCGCCGTGCAACATACGCTAAACTGGTACTGTCTGGACTACTGGAGCGAGCGCCTCGGTCTGGATATTTGTGCCATGACCACCGCCCAGGGTCCACGCGCCGTACTGCGCGAGGATACGGTTCCGTTCCTGGATGCGCTGAAAGCAAGCGGCAAACGCCGTATTTTGCTGACCAATGCGCATCCCCATAACCTGGCCGTGAAGCTGGAGCATACGGGTCTGGCATCACACCTTGATTTATTACTTTCCACCCACACATTTGGTTATCCGAAAGAGGATCAGCGGTTGTGGCATGCGGTGAAGGAAGAGACGGGCTTGCAGCCGGAACGTACGCTGTTCATTGACGACAGCGAGCCCATTCTGGATTCCGCGGCAAGGTTTGGCATTCGCTATTGTCTGGGCGTCACCAATCCTGACTCTGGCCTGGCTGAAAAAAGCTATCTGCGCCACCCGGGACTGAACGACTACCGCCAGATGATCCCCTCACTGACCGTGAAGGAGAGGCCATGAAAGAAAAACCCTCTGACGGGGTAAGACTGGACAAATGGCTGTGGGCGGCGCGTTTTTATAAAACGCGCGCCCTTGCCCGCGAGATGATTGACGGCGGAAAGGTGCATTACAACGGCCAGCGCAGCAAACCAAGCAAGCTGGTTGAGCTGAATGCCACCTTAACGCTGCGTCAGGGCAACGATGAACGTACGGTAGTGATTAAAGCCATTACCGAACAACGACGGCCCGCCCCGGAAGCCGTCCTGCTTTATGAAGAGACGGCGGAAAGCATTGAAAAGCGCGAGAAGACCGCGCTGGCGCGCAAAATGAATGCGCTGACCATGCCCCACCCGGACCGGCGACCGGATAAAAAAGAGCGCCGCGATCTGATGAAATTTAAACACGGTGAGAGCGAGTAACCCTCACCCGCACGAGAGATGAAAATGGCCCAACACGACCAATTACACCGCTATCTGTTTGAACAATTCGCCGTGCGCGGCGAGCTGGTCACCGTATCCGAAACCTGGAAACAGATTCTGGAAAACCACAACTACCCGCTGCCGGTGAAGACCCTGTTGGGCGAACTGCTGGTTGCCACCAGCCTGCTGACCGCAACGCTGAAGTTTGCCGGCGATATCACCGTGCAGCTGCAAGGTGACGGCCCAATGTCGCTGGCGGTGATCAACGGCAATAACCAGCAGCAGATGCGCGGCGTGGCGCGCGTTCAGGGCGACGTGCCTGAAAATGCTGACCTCAAAACGCTGGTAGGTAATGGCTACCTGGTGATCACCATCTCCCCGGAGGAAGGTGAACGCTATCAGGGCGTGGTCGGTCTGGAAGGCGATACCCTGGCAGCCTGCCTGGAAGATTACTTCATGCGTTCTGAACAGCTGCCGACGCGTCTCTTCATCCGCACCGGTGAAGTGGATGGTCAGCCTGCTGCTGGCGGCATGCTGCTGCAGGTTCTGCCTGCGCAGGACGCGCAGACCAATGATTTTGAGCACCTGGCGACGCTGACCGAAACCATCAAGGCGGAAGAGCTGTTCAACCTGTCGGCGACCGACGTGCTGTGGCGTCTGTACCACGAAGAAGAAGTGACCGTCTACGACCCGCAGTCCGTGGAGTTTAAGTGCACCTGCTCCCGCGAGCGCTGCGCTGGCGCACTGAAAACCCTGCCGGATGAAGAGATCGACAGCATCATGGCGGAAGACGGCGAAATTGATATGCACTGTGACTACTGCGGTACGCACTATGTGTTCAATTCGATGGATATCGCTGAGATCCGCAATAACGCCTCCCCGGCGGATCCGCAGGTTCACTAAACCTCTCTTCCCCTCACCTTAACCTTCTCCCCAAAGGGGAGAGGGCTGGGCTGAGGGGCAAAAAACTCCACCCAAGCTGAATCGTTTTCCCAATGTAACTCTTACGTAATTTTCTTACGTGTATGCGATTACATTCACATTCTCTCCGATAAAATCACCAGCCTTTAACCTTTTCGGAACATTTTCCCCAACCAAAAAGCGATTCCTGCGATAATCCGCCTGCGCTGTGACTGGAGTCGCAGCGTTTTCCGTTAGTAAGGGTTTTGTCCAGATGCGTGAATCTATGAGCCCCGTCGCGGTAAACAACCTCAGAAAAACCCTACAATTTCAGGCAGTACATATTGGCTAAGGAGCAGTGATATGCGTGTTACTGGTTTAACCCCGCAAGATCTCAAGGCTTATGGTATTCACGACGTCCAGGAAGTCGTCTACAACCCCGACTACGATACGCTGTATCAGGAAGAGCTCAATCCAGCACTGGAAGGATACGAGCGCGGTGTGTTGACGAATCTTGGTGCTATCGCCGTCGATACCGGTATCTTTACCGGTCGTTCGCCGAAAGATAAGTATATCGTCCGAGACGAAACCACCCGCGATACGCTGTGGTGGGCTGACAAGGGCAAAGGGAAGAACGACAACAAACCGCTCTCTCCGGAAACCTGGCAGCACCTGAAAGGGCTCGTCACCCATCAACTTTCCGGCAAGCGTTTGTTTATTGTCGACGCTTTCTGCGGCGCTAACGCCGACACCCGTCTCTCCGTACGTTTTATCACCGAAGTGGCCTGGCAGGCGCATTTCGTGAAAAACATGTTTATCCGTCCAACCGACGAAGAGCTGCAGAACTTCACCCCTGATTTCATCGTGATGAACGGCGCGAAATGCACCAACCCACAGTGGAAAGAGCAGGGTCTGAACTCCGAAAACTTTATTGCCTTCAACCTGACCGAGCGTATCCAGCTGATCGGCGGTACCTGGTACGGCGGCGAAATGAAGAAAGGGATGTTCTCGGTCATGAACTACCTGCTGCCGCTGCGGGGCATCGCCTCCATGCACTGCTCGGCTAACGTCGGTGAAAAAGGCGACGTGGCGGTCTTCTTCGGCCTTTCCGGCACCGGGAAAACCACCCTGTCTACCGATCCAAAACGTCGTCTGATTGGTGATGACGAACACGGCTGGGATGACGACGGCGTATTCAACTTTGAAGGCGGCTGCTACGCGAAGACCATTCGCCTGTCTGAAGAGGCCGAGCCGGATATCTTCCACGCGATCCGTCGCGATGCGCTGCTGGAAAACGTCACCGTGCGTGCCGACGGCTCCATCGACTTCGACGATGCGTCGAAAACGGAAAACACCCGCGTCTCTTATCCGATCTACCACATCGACAATATCGTGAAGCCGGTGTCTAAAGCGGGTCATGCCACGAAGGTTATTTTCCTGACGGCGGATGCGTTCGGCGTGCTGCCTCCGGTATCTCGCCTGACGGCCAGCCAGACGCAGTACCACTTCCTCTCCGGTTTCACCGCCAAGCTGGCGGGTACCGAGCGCGGCGTGACGGAGCCAACCCCAACCTTCTCCGCCTGCTTCGGCGCAGCCTTCCTGTCGCTGCACCCGACGCAGTACGCTGAAGTGCTGGTGAAACGCATGCAGGCATCCGGTGCGCAGGCATACCTGGTGAACACCGGCTGGAACGGCACCGGCAAACGTATCTCCATCAAAGATACCCGCGCCATTATCGACGCCATTCTGGATGGTTCTCTGGACGACGCCGAAACCTTCACGCTGCCGATGTTTGACCTGGCGATCCCAACGTCGCTGCCGGGTGTGGATACGCATATCCTCGACCCGCGCAATACGTACGGTTCGCCGGAGCAGTGGCGTGAGAAAGCGGAATCGCTGGCGAAGCTGTTTATCGAGAACTTCGAGAAGTACACCGATACCCAGGCGGGTGCTGCGCTGGTGAGTGCGGGTCCAAAACTGTAGTCCATGTCGGGTGGCGGCTTCGCCTTACCCGACCTACAAAAAAGGGTGGCTCGAGCCACCCTTTTTTCAACTCTCTTTCACCTGCCCCCGCGTCACCGGAACCGGCAACCAGGCGCGAATACTCAACCCACCCCGCTCGCTGGTACCAATCTCCAGCAACCCGTTATGGTTATCCACAATACGCTGCACAATCGCCAGGCCTAAGCCCGTACCGCTGGTGCTGCGCGCGCTGTCGCCGCGCACAAACGGCTGGAACAGATGCTTACGCTGCTCGGGCTTGATGCCCGGACCGTCGTCTTCCACCTGGAACCAGGCGCGGTTGAGCTCAGACCCGCTGCTGACCTTAATCCAGCCGTTGCCGTAGCGCGCCGCGTTAACCACCATGTTGGCCACCGCGCGCTTAATGGAGAGCGGGTGCATGCGTACCTGGATCTCGCCCGCCTGAAGGTCGGTATCAATTTCACGCTCGTAGCCGCTTTCCGCCGCCACCACTTCGCCCAGCACCGCGTTCAGATCCGCCATCTCCATCGGCATCTCCTGACCGGTGCGCAGGTAGTCGATGAACTGCTCGATGATGGCGTTGCACTCTTCGATATCCTTGTTGATGGACTCGGCGAGATAACCGTCCTCTTCTCCCATCATCTCCGTCGCCAGACGGATACGCGTCAGTGGGGTGCGCAGGTCATGGCTCACGCCCGCCATCAGCAGCGTACGGTCATCCGCCAGCTGCTTCACGCCTGCCGCCATATGGTTAAACGCACGCGTCACCGAGCGGACTTCCGAGGCGCCATACTCGCGCAGCGGAGGAGGAATAATGCCTTTACCGACCTGCAGCGCAGCGTGCTCCAGGTCGACCAGCGGTCGGTTCTGTATACGGATAAACAGCCAGGCCCCACCTATCGCCAGCAGCATGATCGCCAGGGTATAGCGGAACAGCGGCGAGAAATCGCCCTGATGGATTTCGGTCAGCGGGACGCGCACCCAGATGTTGGGTGACAGCCAGGTTTTCAGCCAGACGACGGGCGAGCTTTTGTTGACCTCAACGCGCACTTCCGTCGGGCCACCCAGCTGTTGCGCCATCTGCTGGCTGAGGAATTCATAGTGCTGCGCCCAGCGCAGGCCCGCGTCTTCCGCCGCTTCATTCGAGTAGAGCGAAATGCCCAGTTCACGATAGATTTCACGACGAAACGCCGGGGGAACGACGAGCTGTGTGCCGTCCTCCAGCTGCAGCTTATCGGTCATCAGCATACGCACTTCGTAGGCCAGGACCTTATTAAACTGCTGGAGGCTCGGCAGGATCGCAAAGTTCAACACCACCAGGTAGGTCGTCACCAGGCTGACGAACAGCAGGGTGACGATCAGTAACAGGGTGCGGGCAAACGAGCTTCGCGGCGAGAAGCGCATTCGCCTCATGCTTTAGAGCCGTCCGGGACGAACACGTAGCCCAGACCCCATACGGTCTGAATATAACGAGGATGCGCCGGATCTTCTTCTACCATGCGGCGCAGGCGGGAGATCTGCACGTCGATAGAGCGTTCCATTGCGGAGTATTCGCGACCGCGCGCCAGGTTCATGAGCTTGTCACGGGAAAGCGGTTCACGCGGGTGGCTGACCAGCGCTTTCAGGACCGCAAACTCGCCGCTGGTGAGCGGCATTGGCTCGTCTTCACGGAACATTTCGCGCGTGCCGAGGTTCAGCTTGAACTTGCCGAAGGCAATAACGGCTTCTTCCTGCGACGGCGCGCCCGGCAGTTCGTTCGCCTGACGACGCAGCACGGCGCGAATACGTGCCAGCAGTTC
Organism: Enterobacter sp. SST3; assembly: GCF_000286655.1. NCBI lineage: Bacteria > Pseudomonadati > Pseudomonadota > Gammaproteobacteria > Enterobacterales > Enterobacteriaceae > Enterobacter > Enterobacter sp. SST3. The sequence goes on from NZ_ALNS01000038.1 coordinate 50,531, forward strand.
ACGCGGGTTAAACGGTTTTGGAATATAGTCATCGGCACCGATTTCGAGGCCCACGATACGGTCAACTTCTTCGCCCTTCGCCGTCACCATGATGATCGGCATCGGGTTGCTCTGGCTGCGCAGACGGCGGCAGATAGAAAGCCCATCTTCGCCAGGCAGCATCAGGTCGAGAACCATCAGATGGAAAGATTCACGGGTCAGCAGACGGTCCATCTGCTCAGCGTTCGCGACGCTACGAACCTGGAAGCCCTGCTCGGTCAGATAACGTTCCAGCAGCGCACGAAGGCGCATGTCGTCATCCACGACCAGAATTTTGTAGTTTTCTTGCATTGTGTGTACTCCCAAAGGTTCGGATAGTCTTTGTAACAGCGTATTCTAAAAAAGTGCACGTATTCGACCAGTTAATTCTGGTATAAATTCTAGTCGAAATTGTTACAAAGCATATTTAACAGCAGCTTATCTGTTCATTTCATCACATAAATCATTATTAATCCTGTCTGTTACACTGTGTGGTACGTATTGTGCGCAAAACAGAGAACCGGCAGCAAAGGCAGCACCATGAAAACGCCCCTGATCACCCGCGAAGGGTACGAGAAACTCAAAAAAGAGATGGATTTCCTCTGGCGCGAAGAGCGTCCTGAGGTAACCAAAAAAGTGACCTGGGCCGCGAGCCTGGGCGATCGCAGCGAAAACGCTGACTACCAGTACAACAAGAAGCGGCTGCGCGAAATTGACCGCCGGGTACGCTATCTGACGAAATGCCTCGAAAATCTAAAAATTGTCGATTACTCCCCGCAGCAGGAGGGCAAAGTGTTCTTCGGCGCGTGGGTGGAGATTGAAAACGACGACGGTGACACCCTGCGCTTTCGCATTGTAGGCTACGATGAAATTTTTGGTCGTAAGGATTACATCTCCATCGACTCGCCGATGGCCCGCGCGCTGCTGAAAAAGGAAGTGGGCGATCTGGCCGTCGTGCAGACCCCAGCCGGTGAAGCCAGCTGGTACGTTAATGAGATCGTCTACGTAAAATAGTCCGAGAGCGCCCTCCCCGGCTGGCATTTTGCCGTGTCAGCCCGTATAACTATCCCCTGATTTTTTCGACTCAACAGATGATAAAGCCATGATGAAAGATTCGCTCTGCCGCATTATTGCGGGTGAACTTCAGGCCAGAGCCGAACAGGTAGAAGCTGCCGTTCGCCTGCTTGATGAAGGGAACACCGTGCCGTTTATTGCACGCTATCGTAAGGAAGTCACCGGCGGTCTGGATGACACGCAGCTGCGTAACCTGGAAACCCGTCTCGGTTATCTGCGCGAACTGGAAGAACGTCGTCAGGCGATCCTCAAATCCATCGGCGAACAGGGCAAGCTGACCAGCGAACTGGAAAGCGCCATCAATGGCACCCTGAGCAAAACCGAACTCGAAGACCTCTATCTGCCGTACAAGCCGAAGCGCCGTACGCGCGGACAGATTGCGATTGAAGCGGGTCTTGAGCCGCTGGCCGACCTGCTGTGGAACGAACCGTCCCACGATCCGGATACCGAAGCGGCGAGATTCATCGACGCCGACAAAGGCGTAGCGGACACCAAGGCCGCCCTCGACGGCGCGCGCTATATTCTGATGGAGCGCTTCGCCGAAGACGCTGCCCTGCTCGCCAAAGTGCGTGATTACCTGTGGAAGAACGCCCACATCGTCTCTACCGTCGTCGCGGGTAAAGAGGAAGAAGGCGCGAAATTCCGCGACTACTTCGATCACCACGAACCGATTTCCACCACCCCTTCCCACCGCGCGCTGGCAATGTTCCGCGGCCGCAACGAAGGCGTGCTGCAACTCTCCCTGAACGCCGACCCGCAGTTTGACGAGCCGCCGAAAGAGAGCCACTGCGAGCAAATCATCATCGACCATCTCGGCCTGCGCCTGAACAACGCCCCGGCTGATAGCTGGCGTAAAGGCGTGGTGAGCTGGACCTGGCGCATCAAGGTGCTGATGCACCTCGAAACCGAGCTGATGGGCACCGTGCGCGAACGTGCCGAAGATGAAGCGATTAACGTCTTCGCCCGCAACCTGCACGACCTGCTGATGGCCGCCCCTGCAGGCCTGCGCGCGACCATGGGTCTCGATCCGGGTCTGCGTACCGGTGTAAAAGTCGCTGTCGTTGACGGCACCGGCAAGCTGGTCGCCACCGACACCATCTATCCGCACACCGGCCAGGCAGCGAAAGCGGCCGTCGTGGTGGCGGCGCTGTGCGAAAAATACAACGTCGAGCTGGTCGCCATCGGCAACGGTACGGCGTCCCGCGAAACCGAGCGTTTCTATCTCGACGTGCAGAAGCAGTTCCCGAAAGTGACGGCACAGAAAGTGATCGTCAGTGAGGCCGGGGCATCCGTCTACTCCGCGTCCGAGCTGGCGGCACAGGAGTTCCCGGACCTGGACGTTTCCCTGCGCGGTGCAGTCTCGATCGCTCGCCGTCTGCAGGATCCGCTGGCGGAACTGGTGAAGATCGATCCGAAATCGATCGGCGTGGGCCAGTATCAGCACGATGTGAGCCAGACTCAGCTGGCGCGCAAGCTGGATGCGGTCGTGGAAGACTGCGTAAACGCCGTTGGCGTTGACCTGAACACCGCCTCCGTTCCTCTGCTGACCCGCGTGGCGGGCTTAACCCGCATGATGGCGCAGAACATCGTCGCCTGGCGCGACGAGAACGGCCAGTTCCAGAACCGTCAGCAGTTGCTGAAGGTAAGCCGTCTGGGGCCAAAAGCGTTTGAGCAGTGTGCGGGCTTCCTGCGCATCAACCACGGCGATAACCCGCTCGATGCCTCCACCGTTCACCCGGAAGCGTATCCGGTGGTGGAACGCATCCTGGCCGCTACCCAGCAGGCGCTGAAAGATCTCATGGGCGACAGCAGCGCCCTGCGCAACCTGAAAGCCGTCGATTTCACCGACGACAAATTTGGTGTGCCAACCGTTACCGACATTATCAAAGAGCTGGAAAAACCGGGCCGCGATCCGCGTCCTGAGTTCAAAACCGCGACCTTTGCTGACGGTATCGAGACCATGAACGACCTGCTGCCAGGCATGGTGCTGGAAGGTGCGGTGACTAACGTCACCAACTTTGGCGCGTTCGTGGATATCGGCGTGCATCAGGATGGCCTGGTCCATATCTCATCCCTTGCCGACAAGTTCGTTGAAGACCCGCACACCGTGGTCAAAGCGGGCGACATCGTGAAGGTCAAAGTGCTGGAAGTGGACCTGCAGCGCAAGCGTATCGCGCTGACCATGCGTCTGGACGAGCAGCCGGGTGACACCGACGCGCGCCGCGGCGGCAATGGCGGGGGCCGCGAGCAGCAGCGTCCGGCCGCGAAAGCGGCAAAACCGCGTGGACGTGACGCCCAGCCTGCAGGCAACAGCGCGATGATGGATGCGCTGGCGGCCGCGATGGGTAAAAAACGCTAAGGTCATAAATGCCCGGTAGCGCTGCGCTTACCGGGCCTACGGTTTTGTTGGCCGGGCAAACGCAGTGCCGCCCGGCAAGCAGGCCGCAGGGAATTAAGTAGCCATATTTAAACCGCGAATTATCACCCCGTTAACAAATACTCCGCTTTTCGTTTTCCCGGCATTTCAGCAAATATTGAGCAAGGTCAAAAAGGCCGTAAATTAATATCGCAAACAACATTCCGTCACAGTTTTAATATTGCTGATAAAAACTATTCTCATTATCATCGCATAGTAGATAATTTAACCTTTCGTGGAATCAGGCGTTATGCAATTCACTCCAGACAGTGCATGGAAGATTACCGGTTTTACCCGCGAAATTAGCCCGGCCTATCGGCAGAAGCTGCTGTCGCTGGGCATGCTGCCCGGCTCGTCATTCCAGGTCGTACGCGTGGCGCCGTTAGGCGATCCGGTTCATATCGAAACCCGACGCGTGAATCTGGTCCTGCGTAAAAAAGACCTCGCGTTAATAGAAGTCGAAGCCTTATCCCGATAACAAGCCAGCGGTTTCAGTGAGTCTAAAAAAATGAAAAAGTTAACTATTGGCTTAATTGGCAATCCTAATTCCGGCAAGACCACGCTTTTTAACCAGCTGACCGGGGCTCGCCAGCGCGTGGGCAACTGGGCGGGCGTGACGGTTGAACGTAAAGAGGGCCAGTTCACGACGACAGACAACCAGGTGACGCTGGTTGACCTTCCCGGCACCTACTCCTTAACCACCATTTCGTCGCAAACCTCGCTCGATGAGCAGATTGCCTGCCACTATATTCTTAGCGGTGACGCGGACCTGCTGATCAACGTGGTCGACGCCTCAAACCTCGAGCGTAACCTTTATCTGACGCTGCAGCTGCTGGAGCTGGGTATCCCCTGCATCGTGGCGCTCAACATGCTCGATATCGCAGAGAAACAAAAGCTGCGCATCGACGTCGATGCCCTCTCCGCGCGCCTGGGGTGCCCGGTCGTTCCGCTGGTCTCGACGCGCGCGCGCGGTATTGATGCGCTGAAGCTGGCCATTGACCGTCACGCGGGAAATCGCGACGTTGAGCTGGTGCATTACGCACAGCCTCTCCTGCGTGAAGCCAACGTGCTGGCGCAGGAGATGGATAACGCTATGCCTGCGAAACAGCGTCTGTGGCTTGGCCTGCAGATGCTGGAAGGGGATATCTACAGCCGCGCTTACGCCGGGCATGCGGCCGATAAGCTGGACGTAACGGTGGCCCGTCTTAGCGACGAGCTGGACGACCCGGCGCTGCACATCGCCGATGCCCGTTACCAGGCCATCGCCTCGATTTGCGACGTGGTCAGTAACGCGCTGACGGCAGAACCCAGCCGCTTTACGGCGGCAGTGGATAAGATTGTGCTTAACCGCTTCCTCGGTTTGCCCATCTTCCTGCTGGTGATGTACGTGATGTTCCTGCTCGCCATTAACATCGGTGGCGCACTGCAGCCGATTTTTGACGCCGGTTCCGTCGCGGTCTTCGTGCACGGGATCCAGTGGGTGGGTTACACCCTGCACTTCCCGGAATGGCTCACCATCTTCCTCGCGCAGGGGATCGGCGGCGGTATCAATACCGTTCTGCCGCTGGTGCCGCAGATCGGCATGATGTACCTGTTCCTCTCGTTCCTGGAAGATTCCGGCTACATGGCGCGCGCGGCGTTCGTGATGGATCGTCTGATGCAGGCGCTGGGCCTGCCGGGCAAATCCTTCGTCCCGCTGATCGTCGGCTTCGGCTGTAACGTGCCGTCGGTGATGGGCGCACGCACGCTGGATGCACCGCGCGAGCGTCTGATGACCATCATGATGGCGCCGTTTATGTCCTGCGGTGCCCGACTGGCGATCTTTGCGGTCTTTGCGGCAGCCTTCTTTGGCCAGCAGGGCGCGCTGGCGGTCTTCTCGCTGTATGTCCTGGGCATCGTGATGGCGATCCTGACCGGCTTAATGCTGAAACACACCATCATGCGCGGTGAAGCGTCACCGTTCGTGATGGAGCTGCCGGTGTACCACGTCCCCCATCTGAAAAGCCTGGCGATCCAGACCTGGCAGCGCCTGAAAGGCTTCGTCCTGCGCGCCGGTAAGGTGATTGTCATCGTCAGCGTTTTCCTGAGCGCGCTGAACAGCTTTACCCTGAGTGGACAGGCAGCGGATAACATTAACGACTCTGCCCTCGCCTCCGTCAGCCGCGTCATCACGCCGGTCTTCAAACCAATTGGCGTGCATGAGGATAACTGGCAGGCAACCGTCGGGCTGTTTACCGGCGCGATGGCAAAAGAGGTGGTTGTCGGTACCCTGAACACGCTCTACACCGCCGAGAACATTCAGGAGCAGGAATTTAACCCGGCGGAGTTTCACCTCGGTGACGAACTGCTGGGTGCCGTAGAGGAAACCTGGCAAAGCCTGAAGGACACCTTCAGCCTGAGCGTGCTGGCGAACCCGATTGAGGCGAGCAAAGGCGACGGCGAGATGGCGACCGGTGCCATGGGCGTGATGGGCGAGAAGTTTGGCAGCGCGTCCGCGGCCTACAGCTACCTCATCTTCGTTCTGCTCTATATTCCATGCATCTCCGTGATGGGGGCGATTGCCCGCGAGTCCAGCCGCGGCTGGATGGGCTTCTCCATCCTGTGGGGATTAAACATCGCGTATTCGCTGGCGACGCTGTTTTATCAAACCGTCAATTTCAGCCAGCACCCGCGCTACAGCCTGGTCTGCATTCTCGCGGTTGTGCTGTTTAACGTGATCGTTCTCGGCCTGCTGCGGCGGGCACGCAGCCGCGTCGACATCGACCTGCTGGCAAACCGTAAAACCGCGGCGACCTGCTGCAACAGCCCGGCAGGCGACTGTCACTAAGGAGCACGCCCCATGGCATCGTTGATTCAGGTTCGTGACCTGCTGGCACTGCAGGGGCGAATGGAGGCGAAACAGCTGAGCCTCAGCCTGCATACACCGCAGCCGATGATCGACGCCATGCTGGAAAGACTGGAAGCCATGGGGAAAGCGGTGCGCATTCAGGAAGAGCCGGACGGTTGTCTGTCCGGCAGCTGTAAACATTGCCCGGAAGGAAAAGCCTGCCTCAGGGAGTGGTGGGCACTGCGCGAATAAAGGCGGACAGCGCCGAACAAAACTCGCCAGGATGTGAAATAAATGGCGCGTGTGCCGCTTTAGCAACCACCATTGATTGGCTTTCCGGCCACAGGTTATCCAGCAGTGGAACCACCTTACGCGGAACCAGTCCGTCCAGATAGCCATACATACGCAGGTGCGGAAGCGCCAGCGACGCCAGCGGTTCACGCAGATCGATCGTCTTGAGTATCTCAAGCCCCCCGTTAAGCACCTCAACGTCAGGCATCGGCAGCGACAGCACGGTCTGCTTCAGCGTGCGCGCGTCCTGACGCGCGGTTTCTGTACCCATCGTCTGCAGCGCGAGAAAACGCTCCACCGTCCGCTGGAAATCGTCGCTTAGCTGCTGCTGGAACCCTGCCAGCACTTCAGGCTTGATCCCCGGCCACGCGTCCTGCGCGCTAAAGCAGGGTGACGAGGCAACGGTAACCAGCGCGCTTACGCGCCCGGGGTTATCCAGCGCAATCTTGCTTGCCACCAGCCCGCCCAGGCTCCAGCCCAGCCAGACAGCGTTTTGCGGCGCGGCGTCCAGAACCTGCTGCGCCATCTCATCAAGCGACATCGCGCCAAAGCCGCGGCTGCGGCCATAACCCGGCAAATCCACCAGATGCAGCGTAAATTGCGAGGCAAGTTCCTCGCTTACGCAACGCCACACTTCAGCATTCAGTCCCCATCCGTGCAGCAGCACAAGATGGCAATTTCCCGTTCCGACGGTCTGCCACCACAGCGTCTTCATCAGTTACTGTTCTCTTTTTCACATGGAGGTTGCACATGCTAACAGTACCTGGGTTGTGCTGGCTATGCCGAATGCCGCTGGCACTCAGCAGGTGGGGCATCTGCTCCGTCTGTACGCGATCGCTGCAATGGCGTATCGGGATCTGTCCACAATGTGGTTTACCGGCCACAAATCCCTCTTTGCCCTGTGGCCGGTGCCTGAAAAAATCCCCGCCGTGGAGCGCGCTGGTGGCGGTGGATAATTATGTTCCGCCGCTGAGCAGGCTGATTCACGCGCTGAAGTTTTCTGGTCAAAGTTCACTGGCACAGCCCCTTGCGCGACTGCTACTGCTGGCGGTTTTGCAGGCGCGGCGCCACCGTGCACTGCCGAAAATCGACAGGTTGGTGAATGTCCCCCTGTACCGACGTCGGCACTGGCGGCGGGGCTATAACCAGAGTGACCTGATCTGCCGTCCCCTCGCCCGGTGGCTTGGCTGTCAGTATGATGCCCGCGCGCTGACGCGTGTTCATGCCACCGCCATCCAGCATCAGCTCAGCGCCCGGCTTCGCAAAAGAAACCTCAAAAATGCCTTTCGCCTTGAATTGCCGGTCGACGGTCTCCATATCGCGATTGTGGATGATGTCGTCACCACAGGCAGTACCGTTGCTGAACTTTCCCGACTGCTTTTGCAAAGCGGCGCCGCGTCGGTTCAGGTATGGTGTCTGTGCCGTACCTTGTAGCCCTTCTTCAATGGGCGTATGATTATACCCAGGTAATTTAGTCAACTATTAGGCCAAAGCTATGATCCGTATTTCCGATTCTGCACAAGCGCACTTTGCCAAACTGCTGGCAAATCAGGAAGAAGGGACGCAGATCCGTGTGTTTGTGATCAATCCAGGCACGCCGAATGCAGAATGTGGTGTTTCTTATTGTCCTCCGGACGCCGTGGAAGCCACCGACACTGCCCTTAAATTTGAACAGCTCACCGCCTATGTTGATGAGCTGAGCGCACCGTATCTTGAAGATGCGGAGATCGACTTCGTCACCGATCAGCTGGGTTCTCAGCTGACCCTGAAAGCGCCGAACGCGAAAATGCGTAAAGTGTCTGACGATGCCCCGCTGATGGAGCGCGTTGAGTATCTGCTGCAATCCCAGATTAACCCGCAGCTGGCTGGCCATGGCGGTCGTGTTTCCCTGATGGAAATCACCGACGAAGGTTTTGCCATTCTGCAGTTTGGCGGCGGCTGTAACGGCTGTTCAATGGTCGATGTCACCCTGAAAGAAGGGATCGAGAAGCAGCTGCTGAACGAGTTCCCGGAACTGAAAGGCGTGCGTGACCTGACCGAACACCAGCGCGGCGAGCACTCTTACTACTGATTCATTGCCCGTCTGTATTGCCCGGTGGCGCTGCGCTTACCGGGCCTACAAAACCCTGCTCCCCCTCTTCGCTCCCCTCTATATGTTGACCTGCGTCTCATAATTCACATTTTGCCTTCCAGGGTGATTCTCAATCACGCCATGTTACCCGTATCATTCTCATGGGCACTAAGCACACTCATAACAGCCGACTAAACTTAATCGTTTAAAAGGCATCAGTATTAGTGCCGTTACTTCTCTGTTCCCAGTTGGGACAACCGGAATTTGTCGTTGAAACAATGACGTTACCCATAACAATTCAAAGGCCAGGTAAATCATGCCATTAGTCATCGTTGCTATCGGTGTTGTGTTATTACTGCTCTTGATGATCCGCTTCAAAATGAACGGATTTATCGCTCTGGTTCTGGTGGCACTTGCAGTCGGTCTGATGCAGGGGATGCCGCTGGTAAAAGTTATCAGCTCGATTAAAGCCGGTGTCGGCGGCACGCTCGGCAGCCTGGCGCTGATCATGGGCTTCGGCGCCATGCTCGGTAAAATGCTGGCGGACTGCGGTGGCGCGCAGCGTATTGCTACCACGCTTATCGACAAATTTGGTAAGAAGAACATTCAGTGGGCAGTGGTGTTAACCGGCTTTACCGTTGGTTTCGCGCTGTTCTATGAAGTAGGCTTCGTGCTGATGCTGCCGCTGGTGTTCACCATTGCGGCTGCCGCGAGCATCCCGCTGCTGTATGTCGGTGTGCCAATGGCCGCGGCGCTGTCCGTGACCCACGGCTTCCTGCCGCCGCACCCGGGCCCAACCGCTATCGCGACCATCTTCCACGCCGACATGGGTAAAACCCTGCTGTTCGGTACGATTCTGGCGATCCCAACGGTGATTCTGGCAGGCCCGATTTATGCCCGCTTCCTGAAAGGCATTGATAAGCCGATTCCGGAAGGTCTGTACAGCGCCAAAACCTTCACCGAAGAAGAGATGCCTGGCTTTGGCGTCAGCGTCTGGACCTCTCTGGTACCGGTGATCCTGATGGCGATGCGCGCCGTGGCAGAGATGGTTCTGCCAAAAGGTCATGCGTTCCTGTCCGTTGCAGAATTCCTGGGTGACCCGGTGATGGCAACGCTGATTGCCGTGCTGATCGCGATGTTCACTTTCGGTCTGAACCGCGGCCGCTCCATGGATCAGATCAACGACACGCTGACCTCTTCCATCAAAATCATTGCCATGATGCTGCTGATCATCGGCGGTGGCGGTGCGTTCAAACAGGTTCTGGTCGACAGCGGCGTGGACAAATACATCGCTGCCATGATGCATGAAACCAACGTGTCGCCGCTCCTGATGGCCTGGTCTATTGCCGCGGTTCTGCGTATTGCGCTGGGTTCTGCGACCGTTGCAGCGATCACCGCAGGCGGCATCGTTGCGCCGCTGATTGCCACCACGGGCGTGAGCCCTGAGCTGATGGTTATCGCCGTCGGTTCCGGTAGCGTGATTTTCTCTCACGTAAACGATCCGGGCTTCTGGCTGTTCAAGGAGTACTTCAACCTGACGATCGGTGAAACCATCAAGTCCTGGTCCGCGCTGGAAACCATTATTTCGGTGTGCGGTCTGGTCGGGGTGCTGCTGCTGAATATGGTGGTCTGATGCCCTAAGTCGGGTGGCGGCTACGCCTTACCCGACCTACATGAGCACCACCTGATAATAAAAAACCCGCCACTGGCGGGTTTTTTATCACTTCTTACCAGCAGCTTTTCGCCGCTTATCCAAATCCTTGATCAGCCTGTTCACCCCGTCATCGGCAAACATCGCCTCAAGCGTGGTGGACAGCTTGCGACGCCAGTTCTTGTACTGATAGCTGGTACCCGGAATGTTCACCGGCTCCGCCATATCAATCCAGTCTTCCGGCTGCAGGCCCAGCAGCGCACTGTTGCTGTCGGCAATATAGCGCTGCAAACCGCGGTTGAGTGTCGCAGTCATCGCCATCAGCGACGCTTTATGCCCGGCGCGCTTCGGCAGACAGCCATGCTTATGCAGCGCATCCAGCAGCCCCTGCTTGGAGAGCTCGCGATCCTGATAAAGACCGCGTAACACCTCTTCGTCAGGATACAGGCCCAGCGTTTTGCCAAGGGTCAGATCGCCGCTTTCCCAATAGCCACGAAGCGTAGGAAGGTCATGCGTCGTCGCGACTGCCATTGACTGTTCAGGGTACGCTTGCGGCGCGCGGAAGGTTTTCTCATGGTCGTTTTCAAAATAGAGCACTTTATAGGAGTAGACGCCGCTGTCGCGGAGCTTGCTGACAATCTCCACCGGCACGGTACCGAGATCTTCACCGATCACCATGCACTGGTGACGCTTGCTTTCCAGGGCCAGGATCGACAGCAGATCGTCAACCGGATACTGCACGTATGCCCCGTGATCCGCCGTTTCACCGTACGGGATCCACCACAGGCGCAGCACGGACATCACGTGGTCGATACGCAGCGCCCCGCAGTTCTGCATGTTGGCGCGCAGCAGGTCGATAAACGGCTCGTAGGCGCGCGCCGCCATGACGTGTGGATCCATCGGCGGTAAGCCCCAGTTCTGGCCGAGCGGCCCCAGGATATCCGGTGGCGCGCCGACGGAGGCCTTCAGGCAGTAGAGTTCACGGTCGCACCAGGTTTCCGCGCCGCCCTCTGCCACACCGACGGCCAGATCGCGGTACAGGCCAATCGGCATTTTATAGCCCTGGCTCACCTGCCAGCAGGCGGCAAACTGGCTGTACGCCAGCCACTGCAGCCACAGGTAGAAGTCCACTTCATCGGCATATTTTTTACAGAACGCTTTCACTTCCGGCGTGTCGACGGATTGATACGCTTCAGGCCAGACCGGCCAGCCCCAGCGCATTTCGTCCTCTTTCACCTGATACGCGTGCAGCGCATCGAACGCCGCCTGCCAGTACAGGCTCTCGCCCTCCTGCGTCACGAACTGGCGGAACGCCGCCATCTGCTCGTCATCGCGCTGCGAAAAGCCTTTCCACGCCAGACGCAGCGCGGCCATTTTCAGCGCCGTGACGGTGGAATAATCCACCCAGTCGGCTTCGCGCGCCTGCTTCAGCGCCTGCTGCGTGGTACTGAGTTTCCACCAGGCCTGCGCCTCTTTGCTGTTTTTGAAGTCATCTAAGGCGTTAACGTCGATATAAATCACGTTCAGCCAGCGACGGGAGGACGGGCTGTACGGGCTGGCACTCTCCGGGTTGGCCGGATAGAGGGCGTGGATCGGGTTGAGGCCGATAAACGCGCCGCCGCGCTCGCCCACGGATGCCAGCATGTTCTTCAGATCGCCAAAATCACCGATCCCCCAGTTGCTGTCGGAGCGCAGCGTGTAGAGCTGCACGCAGGCGCCCCACAGCTTTTTCCCTTCGAGCAGCGCCTGCGGCTCGTAGCAGCGTTTTGGCGCGACGATCACCCGGCAGTGGAAACGCCGATCGTCCTGGGTGAGCGTCAGGGTGTGGTAGCCCTCCGGCAGCTTCGCCGGAAGGTTAAGGGTTTTGCCGCCGGTGGCGTGGCCTTTGTGCTGATGCCCCTCTTCGGTCGTGAGCAGCCAGCTAAACTCGCCGCGCCCTTCCACCGCGAGCGGCATCTTTTTACCTGCGGTGAATACCTTCACGTTCGGCACCGGCGCAGCCGACGCTTTCGCGTCGGTTTTGTGCATGGCATCCAGCAAACGTCTTTTGGTGTCGGCGCCAATAGACTGTGGTTTGCCGTGAGCATTAATGTAACTGAGGCTAATTCCCGCCGCCTGCGCGGCACTGTCCAGACGTTTACTCTCCATCGCGCTTCCTTAGCGTTTTGCCTGCCAGATACGGGCCTGATAATCACGGATTGAGCGGTCAGAGCTGAACATGCCGCAGCGCGCGGTGTTCAGGATGCACGCGCGGGTCCACGCTTCCTGGTCGCGATACAGCACGTCGACCTGTTTTTGCGCTTCAACGTAGGCCGTGAAGTCCGCCATCACCAGATACGGGTCACCGCCGTGTTTGTCCATGCTGTGCAGCATCTGGTCAAACGCGTGCTTGTCGCCGTCGCTGTATTTGCCGCTCTCCAGCTCCTTCAGCACCGCGTCCAGCACTTTGTCTTTCTTACGCCATTTCACCGGGTCGTAGCCTTTGGCCTTGATGGCTTTCACCTCTTCCACGGTGTGGCCGAAGATAAAGATATTCTCTTCGCCCACCTTCTCGGCGATTTCGACGTTCGCCCCGTCCAGCGTGCCGACGGTCAGCGCGCCGTTCAGCGCCAGCTTCATGTTGCCGGTACCGGAGGCTTCTTTTCCTGCGGTTGAGATCTGCTCGGAGATATCCGCCGCCGGGATCAGCATTTCAGCCGCCGAGACGCAGTAATCCGGCAGGAATACCACCTTCAGCTTGTCGCCCACGTTCGGATCGCTGTTGATCGCCTCCGCCACTTTATTGATGGCGAGGATAATGTTTTTCGCCAGGTAGTAGCCCGGCGCCGCCTTCGCGCCGAACAGGAACACGCGCGGCACGCGGTCAGCCTGCGGGTTCTCGCGGATCTCTTTGTACAGCGCCAGAATGTGCAGCAGGTTCAGGTGCTGACGTTTGTACTCGTGCAGGCGTTTGATCTGGATATCGAAAATCGCATTCGGGTTGATCTCAATCCCGGTGCGCGCTTTCACGAACGCCGCCAGGCGAACTTTGTTCTCCAGCTTGATCGCGCGGTACTGTTCGCGGAATTTCGCGTCGTCAGCGTATTTTTCCAGGTTGATGAGCTGGTCCAGATCGTTGGCCCACTCTTTCTTGAGGGTCTTGTCCAGCAGGCCAGCCAGCAGCGGGTTGCACTGCTTGATCCAGCGACGCGGCGTAATGCCGTTGGTCACGTTGTGGAATTTGGTCGGCCACAGCTGGTGGTATTCCGGGAACAGATCTTTGACCACCAGATCCGAGTGCAGCGCCGCCACGCCGTTCACCGCAAAGCCGCTCACTACGCACATGTTCGCCATGCGTACCTGCTTATCGTGAACCACCGCCAGCTTCGCCCAGACCGCTTTGTTGCCCGGCCAGGTTTTATCCACCAGGGTTTTAAACTGGTCGTTAATCTTGTTGATGATCTGCATGTGGCGCGGCAGCAGCGCTTTCACCAGCTTCTCATCCCAGCACTCAAGCGCTTCTGGCATCAGGGTGTGGTTGGTGTAGGCAAAGGTACGGCTGGTGATGGACCAGGCGTCGTCCCAGCTCAGCTGATGCTCGTCAATCAGCACGCGCAGCAGTTCCGGGATGGCAATGGTCGGGTGCGTGTCGTTGAGCTGAATGACTTCGAAGTCCGGCAGCTGCGCCAGCTTGCGGCCCGCCAGGTGATGGCGACGCAGAATGTCCGCCACGGAGCAGGCGCACTGGAAGTACTGCTGCATCAGGCGCAGCTTTTTACCGGCCAGGTGGTTGTCGTTCGGGTAGAGGACTTTGGTCAGCTTCTCGGCGTCGATGCCCTGCTGCTCGGCACGCAGGAAATCGCCGTCGTTAAATTTGGTCAGGTTAAACGGATGGGCGTGCTTCGCCTGCCACAGACGCAGCGGCTGCGCCACGCCGTTACGGTAGCCAAGCACCGGCAGATCCCAGGCTTCGCCGGTAATGGTGAACGCAGGCTCCCAGAGGCCTTGCTTCGTCACTTTCCCGCCAATGCCAACCTGCACGTCCAGCTGCGCGTTATGGCGGAACCACGGGTAGGTATTGCGATGCCAGTCGTCCGGCGCTTCCATCTGATGGCCGTCAGCGAAGGACTGACGGAACAGGCCGTACTGGTAGTTCAGACCGTAACCAATCGCCGACTGGCCGACGGTCGCCATGGAATCCAGGAAACAGGCCGCCAGACGACCCAGGCCACCGTTGCCCAGCGCCGGGTCAATCTCTTCTTCCAGCAGATCGGTCAGGTTAATGTCGTGTTCTTTAAGAACGTCACCAACCTCCTGATACCAGCCGAGGTTCAACAGGTTGTTGCCCGTCAGACGGCCAATCAGGAACTCCATTGAAATGTAGTTTACATGGCGCTGCCCGTTTGCCGGTTTTGCCAGAGGTTGAGCATCCAGCTGCTCTGCGAGCGCACCGCTCACTGCCTGCCACCACTGGTGAGGCGTCATCTCGTTTGCAGCATGAAGGCCAAAACGCTGCCACTGACGCGTCAGGGCAGCCTGGAATTGAGCTTTGTTGAAGGTAGGCTGTGACATAGGGGATCGGCATCCTTTAGAAAGAAAACACAAGTTGGCGCTAGTGTGCCTGGCTCATTTCACCTCTTCCTCCTCCCGTAGGGGATTAGACAGGGAGGAGTAGCGGGGATGAGCAGAAAAGTGTGATCAAGGCCACTCTCAGAGCATAGTTCGAGTGTGCCCGGAAGATAAAAAAGTAACCGAGGAGAATGTCAAAGAAATGAAATGCAGTTTCGGATGAAATTAAACCCTGCCGAAATAATTACTTACCTGGAATAATATTTTTGCAACAGGATGTCATGACGATGAAAGGTATTATTCTCGCTGAACTTTACCCACACTTTATTAAATTTGACGTCACTATCCCTTCCTGAAACCAGTTTCAGCGCAGCCGCAGCACAACCATACAAGCCAGCATTGACGCGGCATTAAAGCCCTTTCCAGAAAGTTCCATCATCTGCCTGAATGTTTTGTGACAGAGTGCAAATTCAGAGCCACCAAATCCAGACATAACTTGCAATAGTTCTCTTTCTGACCGACCTTATATCGTATTAATTACGAAGCGCAAAAAAATAAAATCTCTCGTTCCCCACAGTGAAGTGAAACCTATGTTGATTCCGTCTAAATTAAGTCGCCCGGTTCGTCTTGACCATACAGTGGTCCGCGAGCGTCTGTTGGCTAAACTTTCCGGCGCGCATAATTTCCGACTGGCGCTGGTTACGAGCCCTGCAGGTTATGGAAAAACAACGCTCATCTCGCAATGGGCCGCAGGTAAGAGCGATCTTGGCTGGTACTCCCTTGATGAGGGCGATAACCAGCAAGAACGTTTTGCCAGCTATCTGATTGCCGCCATACAGCAAGCCACCCATGGACACTGCGTCGCCAGTGAGGTGATGGTGCAAAAGCGCCAGTACGCCAGCCTGTCCTCCCTTTTCTCTCAGCTGTTTATCGAACTGGCTGAATGGCATCGCCCGCTTTACGTGGTGATTGATGATTACCATCTCATCACTAACCCGGTGATTCATGAATCGATGCGTTTCTTCCTGCGCCATCAGCCGGAAAACCTGACGTTAGTGGTGCTGTCACGCAACCTGCCGCAGTTGGGTATTGCCAACCTGCGCGTGCGCGATCAGCTTCTGGAAGTGGGTAGCCAACAGCTTGCTTTTACCCACCAGGAAGCGAAACAGTTCTTCGACTGCCGCCTGAACTCACCGATTGAGGCCGCCGAAAGCAGCCGTCTGTGTGATGACGTCGCGGGCTGGGCAACGGCGCTGCAGCTGATTGCCCTCTCTGCCCGGCAAAACAACAGTCCGGCACACCAGTCAGCGCGCCGTCTGGCCGGCATCAACGCCAGCCACCTCTCTGATTACCTGGTGGATGAGGTGCTGGACAGCGTCGATCCCTCGACGCGTAATTTCCTGCTGAAAAGCTCGCTGCTGCGCTCCATGAACGATGCGCTGATCGTGCGGGTGACGGGCTGTGAAAACGGTCAGCTTCAGCTCGAAGAGATTGAACGTCAGGGCCTTTTCCTGACGCGCATGGACGATCCCGGCGAGTGGTTTAGCTATCATCCGCTGTTTGGTAGCTTCCTGCGCCAGCGCTGTCAGTGGGAGCTGGCGGTTGAACTGCCGGAGATCCACCGCGCCGCTGCCGAAAGCTGGATGGCACAGGGCTTCCCAAGCGAGGCCATCCACCACGCGCTCGCCGCCGGGGATGCCAGCATGCTGCGCGATATCCTCCTCAATCACGCGTGGGGCCTGTTTAACCACAGCGAGCTGACCCTGCTGGAAGAGTCACTCAAAGCCCTGCCGTGGGAAAGCCTGCTGGAGAATCCGCGTCTGGTGCTGCTGCAGGCCTGGCTGATGCAGAGCCAGCATCGCTACAGCGAAGTGAACACCCTGCTGGCACGCGCCGAGCAGGAGATGGAAAGCGAGATGGATACCACCCTGCACGGCGAGTTCAACGCGCTGCGCGCTCAGGTGGCCATTAACGATGGCGACCCGGACGAAGCGGAACGGCTGGCGATGGTCGCGCTGGATGAACTGCCGCTGGCCAACTTCTACAGCCGCATCGTGGCGACCTCCGTACACGGCGAAGTACTGCACTGCAAGGGCGACCTCACGCGCTCGCTTTCACTGATGCAGCAAACCGAACAGATGGCGCGTCGTCATGATGTCTGGCACTACGCGCTGTGGAGCCTGATCCAGCAGAGCGAGATTTTATTCGCGCAGGGGTTCCTGCAGGCCGCCTGGGAAAACCAGGAGAAAGCGTTCCAGCTGATTCGCGAGCAGCATCTGGAACAGCTGCCGATGCACGAGTTCCTGTTGCGTATTCGCGCTCAATTACTGTGGGCATGGTCGCGTCTGGATGAAGCAGAAAGCTGCGCCCGCCAGGGTGTGGATGTTCTTTCCAGTTTCCAGCCTCAGCAGCAGCTGCAGTGCCTGGCGCTGCTGGTGCAGTGCTCGCTGGCGCGCGGCGATCTCGATAACGCCCGCAACCATCTTAACCGCCTGGAAAACCTGCTCGGCAACGGCCAGTATCATAGCGACTGGGTGTCAAACGCCGACAAGGTCCGGGTGATTTACTGGCAGATGACCGGCGATAAAAAATCCGCCGCCAACTGGCTGCGTCAGACGCCAAAACCGGAATTTGCCAACAACCACTTCCTGCAGAGCCAGTGGCGCAACATTGCCCGCGCGCAGATCCTGCTCGGTGAATTAGAGCCCGCAGAGATTGTGCTGGAAGAGCTGAACGAAAACGCGCGCAGCCTGCGCCTGATGAGCGACCTGAACCGCAACCTGCTGCTGCAAAACCAGCTCTACTGGCAGGCGGGCCGTAAAAACGATGCCCAGCGCGTGCTGCTGGAGGCGCTACAGCTGGCAAACCGCACCGGGTTTATCAGCCACTTTGTGATTGAAGGGGAAGTGATGGCCCAGCAGCTGCGTCAGCTCATTCAGCTCAACACGCTGCCGGAGCTGGATCAGCATCGCGCCCAGCGCATTCTGCGCGAGATTAACCAGCATCATCGCCACAAGTTTGCGCATTTCGATGAGAACTTCGTTGAACGTCTTCTGAACCACCCGGAAGTGCCGGAGCTTATCCGCACCAGTCCGCTTACCCAGCGCGAATGGCAGGTTCTGGGGCTGATCTATTCAGGCTACAGCAACGAGCAGATTGCCGGCGAGCTGGCGGTGGCGGCGACCACCATCAAAACGCATATCCGCAACCTGTACCAGAAGCTGGGCGTGGCGCATCGACAGGATGCGGTGCAGCATGCGCAGCAGCTGTTGAAGATGATGGGGTACGGCGTTTAGTTTTGTGCGGTCTGATGCCCTCTCCCACAGGGAGAGGGAAAACAATTTGTAGGTCGGGTAAGCGCAGCGCCACCCGACACAACCGTTAGCACAGTTCCAGCTGCAAATTATTATCTTTAATTACCTGCATCACGCCCGCTGGCGGCATCACGTCGGTATAGACCGCATCCACCATGCTGATGCTGCCCATGTTCACCATCGCGTTACGGCCAAACTTCGAATGGTCCACCACCAGCATCACGTGGCGTGAGTTTTCAATGATCGCGCGCTTGGTGCGCACCTCGTGGTAATCAAACTCCAGCAGCGAACCGTCGCTGTCGATGCCGCTGATGCCCAGAATGCCGAAGTCGAGGCGGAACTGAGAGATAAAGTCGAGGGTCGCTTCACCGATAATCCCGCCGTCGCGGCTGCGCAGCTCGCCGCCCGCGAGGATGATGCGGAAATCGTCTTTCTGCATCAGGGTGTTGGCCACGTTCAGGTTGTTGGTGACCACGCGCAGGTTCTCGTGATCCAGCAGCGCATGGGCGACCGCTTCCGGCGTGGTGCCGATATCAATAAACAGCGTCGCCCCGTTCGGGATCTGGCTGGCGACCTTGCGGGCAATGCGCTCTTTCTCCGCCGTCTGCGTCGCTTTTCGGTCGTGCCAGGAGGTGTTGACCGAGCTGGACGGCAGCGCCGCGCCGCCGTGGTGGCGAAGGATGCGGTTCTGATCGGCCAGGTCGTTCAGGTCACGACGGATGGTTTGTGGGCTGACGGCAAACTGCTCCACCAGCTCTTCGGTGCTGACGTATCCCTGTTTTTTTACCAGTTCGATAATGGCGTCATGACGTTGTGTTTGTTTCATCAATTATCCCTGAGAATTATGTTCGTTTTCGCGCATGGAGCGTGTCGGCAATGGCCATCGCCAGCCCCACGGCCAGCCCGGCGACGTGCGCACCGTTGGCGATAGACATACCAAACAGATCAAACCATCCGGCAATTAGCCATATTAACGCAAAGGTTATCAATCCGCGTTGCAGATAGATGCCGCTTTGCGGATCGCGCTCCCCGCGAAGCCAGACGTAGCCCATCAGGGCATAGACGACACCCGACAGCCCGCCAAACCACGGGCCGCTGAACTTGTGCTGTACGTAGCCGCTCAACAGGGCGCTGATGATGGTGATAACGATCAGCTTGCCGCTGCCCAGACGCTTTTCAACGGCACCGCCGAGATACCACCACCAGAGCAGGTTAAAGAGGATATGCATCACCGAGAAGTGCATCAGCGCGTGGCTAAAGTAGCGCCATACCTCAAACTCAAGCGACGGATCATAGGGCCACGCCAGGGCAATCATCACGCTCTGGTCGCCGACCACGTTCATGATAATAAAGACGATGATGCAGGCCGCCATCAGCAGCAGCGTAAACGGGCCCGCGCGCTCGCGAAGGGTGGCAAGGAAGGGAAAGCGGCTGTAGTGCAATCCGCTGCCGGTCTGTCCGGATTGCCAGCTGGCCGCGAGATAGCGCGGGTCGCCAGGGTTCTCAAGAAAACGCGCCAGCTCCTCGTTTACCCGCCCGGCCTGGCTCTCATCGGCCAGCCAGACGTCGGTCTGCGTATGTTGCTGAATAGTAAGAATAACGCCCTGCGTCGCCATATAGTCGACAAACGCCTGGGCGACGCGCGGGTTGGTAAAAGAGGTGATCATCAACATGGGCAGCGGTCGCTTATTTCCACACAAAAGGGGACAGTATAGCGGGATCAGCGCTCAAACGCGTATTCCACTTCCGCCGGGAAATGACGATGCCAGGCATCGAAACCGCCGTCGACGCTGTAAACCGCGTCGTAACCCTGCTGAAGCAGATACTGCGCCGCGCCTTTGCTGCTGTTGCCGTGGTAGCACATGACCATCACCGGCGTGTCGAAGTCGTTATCGCGCATAAACGCGCCCAGCGTGTCGTTGGTAAGATGAAACGCGCCCGGCGTATGGCCCATCGCAAAACTCTGCGGATCGCGGATGTCCACCAGCACCGCTTTTCCCTGGTGCATCTTCTGGTGGGCTTCTTCTACGTTAATACATTCAAACTGATCCATGGTGTTCTCTTAACAGTGGTCAACGACAAGATTTTACCCCGTAGTGTACGTCCTGGCGGCGGGTAAACGCCATTATGTTATCCATATCACTCTAAATTGTTTTTTTGATGTTACCAAAAGCGCGTTCCTTTGCTATTATGAGCGATATCGAACATTTCTGAGCTTTAACGAAAGTGCATGAGGGTGTTATGGAAACCAAAGATCTGATTGTGATAGGCGGTGGCATCAACGGTGCCGGTATTGCGGTCGATGCCGCAGGACGCGGTTTATCCGTACTGATGCTGGAAGCTAACGATCTCGCCTGCGCGACGTCGTCCGCCAGCTCCAAACTGATTCACGGTGGCCTGCGCTACCTGGAACACTACGAATTCCGCCTGGTCAGTGAAGCGCTGGCCGAACGTGAAGTGCTGCTGAAAATGGCCCCGCATCTGGCGATTCCGATGCGCTTCCGCCTGCCCCATCGCCCGCATCTGCGTCCGGCGTGGATGATCCGCATTGGTCTGTTTATGTACGATCATCTGGGTAAACGCACCAGCCTCCCGGGTTCGAAAGGGTTGCGTTTTGGCTCAGAATCGGTCCTTAAGCCAGAAATCGTGCGCGGATTCGAATATTCCGACTGCTGGGTGGACGATGCGCGCCTGGTGCTGGCGAACGCGCAGATGGTTGAGAAGAAAGGCGGCGAGGTGAAAACCCGCACCCGCGCGACCGCTGCCCGTCGTGAAAACGGCCTGTGGATTGTCGAGGCGGAAGATATCGATACCGGCGAGAAATTCAGCTGGAAAGCGCGCGGCCTGGTGAACGCCACCGGCCCGTGGGTGAAACAGTTCTTTGACGAGGGCATGCATCTGCCTTCCCCGTACGGCATCCGCCTGATCAAAGGCAGCCACATTGTGGTGCCGCGCGTGCATACCCAGAAGCAGGCGTACATTCTGCAGAACGAAGACAAGCGCATCGTGTTCGTCATCCCGTGGATGGACGAATTCTCGATCATCGGTACCACCGACGTGGAGTACAAAGGCGATCCGAAGAACGTCGAGATCGACGAGAGCGAAGTGAACTACCTGCTTAAAGTGTATAACGCGCACTTTAAGAAACAGCTGTCGCGCGACGACGTGGTCTGGACCTACTCCGGCGTGCGTCCGCTGTGCGATGACGAGTCTGATTCACCGCAGGCCATTACCCGCGACTATACGCTCGATATTCACGACGTTGACGGCCAGGCGCCGCTGCTCTCCGTATTTGGCGGTAAGCTCACCACCTACCGCAAGCTGGCCGAGCACGCGCTGGAAAAACTGGCGCCGTACTATAAAGGCATTGGCCCGGCATGGACCAAAGGCGCGGTACTGCCCGGCGGTGATATCGGCGATAACCGCGATGATTACGCCGCGAAGCTGCGCCGTCGCTTCCCGTTCATCACTGAAGGGATGGCGCGCCACTATGCCCGCACCTACGGCAGCAATACCGAGCTGATCCTGGGTGATGCAAAAGAGATTGCCGATCTGGGCGAGCATTTCGGCCACGAGCTGTACGAAGCCGAGCTGCGTTATCTGGTTGAGCACGAGTGGGTGCGTCGTCTGGATGATGCTATCTGGCGCCGTACCAAAGAAGGGATGTGGCTCAACGCCGAACAGCAGTCTCGCGTGGCGCAGTGGTTGCTGCAACATGCGGCGAAACGTGAGCTGTCGCTGGCGTCCTAATACAAAAAAGCCGGGTGGCGGCTCCGCCTTACCCGGCCTACTCGATCCCGTAGGCCCGGTAAGCGCAGCGCCACCCGGCTTTGTTTTTACAACCTCACCGGATCAATATGCCAGATCGTCTCGGCATACTCCTTGATGGTCCTGTCTGACGAGAAATAGCCCATATTGGCGATGTTGTACATCGCGGCGCTGGTCCACTTCTCAGGCTGGCGATACAGTTCGTCCACCTTATCCTGACAGTCGACGTAGCTGCGGTAATCCGCCAGCACCTGGTAGTGATCGCCAAAGTTAATCAGCGAATCCACCAGATCGCGGTAGCGGCTCGGTTCATCAGGGCTAAACACGCCGGTTGCAATCTGCGTCAGCACCTGACGTAACTCTTCATCCTCTTCGTAATACTGACGCGGGGAGTAGCCTTTCCTGCGCAGCGCCTCTACCTCTTCCGTCGTATTACCGAAGATAAAGATATTCTCTTCGCCCACGTGCTCCAGCATCTCGACGTTCGCCCCGTCCAGCGTGCCGATGGTCAGCGCGCCGTTAAGGGCAAACTTCATGTTACTGGTGCCGGATGCCTCCGTCCCCGCCGTGGAAATCTGCTCAGAGAGATCCGCCGCCGGGATGATCAGCTGCGCCAGGCTGACGCTGTAGTTCGGAATGAACACCACCTTCAGCTTGTCGCCAATGTCCGGATCCTGGTTAACCACCTTCGCCACGTCGTTGATGAGATGAATAATATGCTTCGCCATGTAGTAGGCCGACGCCGCCTTACCGGCGAAGATCTTCACGCGCGGCACCCATTCGGCCGTCGGGTCGGCCTTAATGCGGTTGTAATGGGTGATCACGTGCAGCACGTTCATCAGCTGACGCTTGTATTCGTGGATGCGTTTGATCTGAACGTCGAACAGCGCTTTCGGGTTTGCCACCACGTTCAGGTGCATCGCCAGCCAGACCGCCAGACGCTTTTTGTTCAGCAGCTTGGCTTCGCGCACGGCTTTGTTCACCGTCGGGAAATCAATATGCTGTTCCAGCTCGCTCAGCTGGCTCAAATCGGTACGCCAGGTGCGGCCGATATTCTCGTCCAGCACCTCAGAGAGCGGCTGGTTAGCCAGCGCCAGCCAGCGGCGCGGGGTGACGCCGTTGGTCACGTTGCAGAACCGCGTCGGGAAGATCTTCGCGAAGTCCGCAAACAGCGACTGCACCATCAGGTTCGAGTGGAGCTCTGACACGCCGTTGACCTTGTGGCTGATGACAACCGCCAGCCAGGCCATGCGCACGCGGCGGCCGTTCGACTCATCAATGATGGACGCGCGGCTCAGCAGGCCGGTATCGTTTGGATACTGCTCCTGCAGCGTCTTGAGGAAGTAGTCGTTAATCTCAAAGATAATCTGCAGATGGCGCGGCAGGATTTTGCCGAGCATGTCCACCGGCCACGTCTCCAGCGCTTCGCTCATCAGCGTGTGGTTGGTGTACGAGAACACCTGGCAGGTCACCTCAAAGGCGTCGTCCCAGCTGAACTTATGCTCGTCGATCAGCAGGCGCATCAGCTCCGGAATGGAGAGCACCGGGTGGGTGTCATTAAGGTGGATCGCGGTTTTCTCCGCCAGGTTGGCGTAGGTTTTGTGCAGCTGATGGTGGCGGCTGAGGATGTCCTGAATGGTCGCCGAAACGAGGAAATACTCCTGACGCAGGCGTAGCTCGCGGCCTGAGTAGGTCGAGTCATCCGGGTACAGCACGCGGGACACGTTCTCGGAGTGGTTTTTATCCTCCACCGCCGCGAAGTAGTCACCCTGGTTAAATTTACCGAGGTTAATTTCGCTACTGGCCTGAGCGCTCCACAGGCGCAGCGTGTTGGTGGCATCGGTGTCGTAGCCGGGGATGATCTGGTCGTAGGCCACGGCCAGGATCTCTTCCGTTTCCACCCAGCGGGATTTTTTTCCTTCCTGCTGAATACGCCCGCCAAAGCGCACCTTGTAGCGCGTGTTGTGGCGCTTGAACTCCCACGGGTTGCCGTACTCCAGCCAGTAGTCCGGGGACTCTTTCTGGCGCCCGTCAACGATGTTCTGTTTGAACATGCCGTAATCGTAGCGAATACCGTAGCCGCGGCCCGGCAGCGCCAGCGTCGCCAGCGAGTCGAGGAAGCAGGCGGCAAGACGTCCCAGACCGCCGTTACCGAGGCCCGGGTCGTTCTCTTCGTCGATCAGTTCTTCTAAATCTAACCCCATCTCTTCCAGTGCGGTTTTGACGTCGTCATAAATACCGAGCGACAACAGCGCATTGGACAGCGTGCGGCCAATCAAAAATTCCATCGACAGATAGTAAACCTGACGCGTCTCCTGCGAGAGCTGGGCGCGGTTTGAGCGTAGCCAGCGTTCAACTAAGCGGTCGCGCACCGCAAACAGGGTGGCGTTCAGCCACTCGTGCTTGTTGGCAATAACCGGATCTTTCCCGATGGTGAACATCAGCTTGTAGGCGATGGAGTGCTTTAACGCCTCAACGCTGAGCGTGGGTGAAGAGTAGCTAAATGGAGCGTTCATATCAGTAACTTCGCCTCGTTACATCAAGCGTTGATAGAGATCGCGGTATGACTGCGCCGCAACGTGCCAGCTAAAGTCCATGGACATCGCCTGGCGTTGGACGTAGCGCCACAGCGATGGACGGGACCACAAGACGAAAGCACGCCGAATCGCCCGAAGCAGCGACCAGGCATTACTGTCCTCAAAGACAAACCCGCTGGCGATACCGTCCGCCAGGTTTTCCAGTGAGCTATCCGATACCGTATCCGCCAGCCCGCCCGTGCGGCGAACCAGCGGCAGGGTGCCGTATTTCAGGCCGTAAAGCTGCGTCAGGCCGCAGGGTTCGAAACGGCTCGGCACCAGGATGACGTCCGCGCCGCCCATAATGCGGTGCGAAAACGCCTCGTGGTAGCCAATCTGTACGCCCACCTGCCCCGGATGTTCCGCGGCGGCGGCAAGGAAACCTTCCTGCAGCACCGGGTCGCCCGCGCCGAGCAGCGCCAGCTGCCCGCCCTGCTCCAGTAAACCGGGCAGCGCCTCCAGCACCAGATCCAGCCCTTTCTGGCTGGTCAGGCGGCTTACGACGGCGAACAGCGGCACTTTGTCGTTAACCTTCAGGCCCATCGCAATCTGCAGCTGGCGTTTGTTTTCCGCTTTGTCTTCCACGGAATCACGGCCATAGCGCGCCGCCAGCAGGAGATCGGTTTCCGGGCTCCAGATCTGTTCATCCACGCCGTTCAGAATGCCCGACAGGCGGCCTTCGCGGTGGCGCTGCTGCAGCAACCCTTCCATGCCGTAGCCAAACGCCGGCTGGGTGATCTCACGCGCGTAGGTTGGGCTCACCGCCGTGATGTGATCGGCGTAGTACAGCCCCGCCTTCAGGAACGAGATCTGCCCGTTAAACTCCAGACCGTGCATGTTAAAGAACGACCATGGCAGATCGATGTCATTCATGTGATGGGCGTAGTACATCCCCTGATAGGCCAGGTTATGCACGGTAAAGACCGATTTCGCCGGGTGGCCGCGCGCGGCGAGATACGCCGGGGCAAGCCCGGCGTGCCAGTCGTGCGCATGCACCACATCCGGACGCCAGAACGGATCCAGCCCCGTCGCCATTTCTGCTCCAACCCAGCCGAGGAGCGCAAAGCGCAGCACGTTGTCGGTATAGGCGAACAGGTTCGTATCGTGATACGGGCTACCCGGGCGATCGTATAAATGCGGCGCGTCGATCAGGTAAATCCCTACGCCATTGTAATGTCCAAACAGCAGGGTAATGCGTCCGGCAAACGTTTCACGGCGGGTCACCACTTTTGCATCAGGTATACCGCGCCGGATATCCGGAAAGGCGGGCAGCAGGACTCGGGTATCCACGCCTCCGGCGATTTGCGCCGCCGGTAATGCGCCAAGCACATCTGCCAGACCGCCCGTTTTTAATAACGGGAACATCTCAGAACATACGTGTAAAACCTGCATCATCGCTCCTGTTTGATTTGCAGCTTCCGCAACATTTCCCGTGTGACTAACACGATCCCCTCTTCCGAACGGTAGAAACGACGCGCGTCTTCTTCCGCATTCTCCCCAATGACCATCCCTTCAGGGATGACGCAGGCACGGTCGATCACGCAGCGACGCAGACGACACGAGCGCCCTACCCAGACGTCCGGCAACAAGACTGCCGAATCGATATTACAGAATGAATTTATCCGCACGCGCGGGAACAGCACCGACTGCACCACGACCGAACCGGAGATGATGCACCCGCCGGACACCAGCGAGTTCAGCGTCATACCGTGGCTACCGGAGCGGTCCTGCACGAATTTGGCTGGCGGCAGCGACTCCATATGGGTACGAATCGGCCAGTTCTGGTCGTACATATCCAGTTCAGGCGTGACCGATGCCAGATCGAGGTTCGCTTTCCAGTACGCTTCCAGCGTGCCCACATCGCGCCAGTAAGGTTCCGCATTCGGGTCGGACTGCACGCAGGACAGCGGGAAAGGATGTGCATACGCCATGCCAGCTTTGGTGATTTTCGGAATGATGTCTTTACCGAAGTCGTGGCTTGAGTTTTCGTCTTTGTCGTCTTCTTCCAGCAGCTCATAAAGATAATCTGCGTCAAAGACATAGATCCCCATGCTGGCGAGCGATTTGGTGTCATCGCCCGGCATGGTTGGCGGGTTCGCCGGTTTTTCAACGAAGTCGATAATTTTGTCGTCGGCATCTACGTGCATGACGCCAAACGCCGTCGCTTCAGCAACGGGCACGGGAAGACACGCCACGGTGCAGCGCGCCCCTTTTTCGACGTGGTCGATCAGCATGTGGGAGTAATCTTGCTTGTAAATGTGGTCCCCGGCGAGGATCACAATGTATTCCGCGTTATAGCGACGAATGATGTCGAGGTTCTGGGTCACCGCATCCGCTGTCCCGCGATACCAGTTCTCGCCGTGAACGCGCTGCTGCGCAGGAAGGAGATCGACAAATTCGTTCATCTCTTCGCTGAAGAATGACCAGCCGCGCTGAATATGCTGCACCAGGGTGTGCGACTGATACTGCGTGATGACGCCAATGCGGCGAATGCCCGAGTTCAGGCAGTTGGAGAGCGCAAAGTCGATAATACGGAACTTACCACCAAAGTGAACGGCCGGCTTGGCGCGCTTGATGGTCAAATCTTTCAGACGGGTACCACGCCCGCCCGCAAGTATCAGGGCAACCGTTTTTAATGGTAGCTGGCGTGCCAACATTAAGGGATCGTTCTTCTCTAATCTAACCATGACTAACTCCTTTTTTATCATCTTTGGAATACGCACACTCCGTGCGCAGGCCCGTGCCAGACAGCCATTACTACCGGATTATCCGCTCCGGCAAAGGGGGGAACGGCTCGCCACTCCCCGTCAGGTAAAACAATCTCTGCGACGTCATCCGTCGCGTTCAGCGTGACCAGCCATTTATCCGACAGCAGGATTTGCAGGCGTGGTACGCCGTGTTGCCACTCTTGCGCGCTTAACGGTTGCGCGTCTTTATTCAGCCAGCGAACGTTTCCGTCACCCTCTTCCCACCAGCTGTTGGCGGTCAGCGCGCGGATCTGCTGGCGAAGATGGATCAGCGCAGCGGTAAAATGAATCAGCCCGCTGTTGGCTTCACCCCAGTCGAGCCAGGTTAAGGTGTTGTCCTGGCAATAGGCGTTGTTGTTACCGTGCTGGCTGTGACCATGTTCGTCGCCTGCCAGCAGCATCGGCGTGCCCTGCGACAGTAAAAGCGTTGTCAGCAGCGCATGAACGCTGGCGCGTCGCCGCTCTATCACATCCAGACTTCCGCCTAACCCTTCTATACCATGATTGAAGCTATGGTTATTGTTAGTGCCATCGCGATTCTCTTCGCCGTTCGCCTCATTGTGTTTCTGATTGAAACAAACGCAGTCCCTGAGCGTAAAACCGTCGTGTGCCGTCAACAGATTGACGGTGGCCGACGGGCGTTTGCCGTCGCGCTTAAAGAGATCGCTCGACGCGGCAAAGCGCCCGGCAAATTCCCCCAGCGACAGGTTCCGCTCCAGCCAGAAGCGGCGCACGGCGTCGCGGTAGTGGTCGTTCCACTCGGCAAACAGCGGCGGGAAATTCCCGACCTGATAACCGCCTTCACCGATGTCCCACGGCTCGGCAATGAGCTTCACCTGCGAGAGCACCGGGCAGTTTTTTATCGCCTCAAACAGCGGCGCCTGCTGGCTGAACGCCGGCGTGCGCCCCATCACCGGCGCCAGGTCGAAACGAAAACCGTCGACGTGGAACGTCTCTACCCAGTATTTCAGGCATTCATACGCAAAATGCGTGACCGCCGGATGGCTGAGATTGAGCGTGTTGCCGCAGCCGGTCCAGTTCTCGTAATCGCCATCCTGCCTGATCCAATAATAGCTACGGTTATCAATTCCGCGCATGGAGAGCGTCGGGCCGTCGAGATCGCTTTCTGCGCTGTGGTTCAGTACCACGTCCAGAATGACCTCAATGCCCGCCGCGTGGAGCGCCTTCACCGCATCGCGGAACTCGTCCCGCGCCTTTTCCGGATGGACGGCATAGCGCGGTTCGAGCGCGAACATCGCCAGCGGGTTGTAGCCCCAGTAGTTGCTTAGCCCCAGCCGCTGCAGGCGCGGCTCGCTGGCAAAATGGGCGACGGGGAGCAGTTCCAGAGCGGTGATGCCGAGGTGTTTCAGGTAGGCGATCATGGTGGGATGCCCGAGCGCCTTGTAGGTGCCGCGCATCTCTTTGGGGATCGACGGATGCAGGTAGGTCAGCCCTTTGACGTGGGCTTCATAAATAACCGTATTGCCCCACGGCGTGTGCGGCGGGGCATCGTCTTCCCAGTCATAAAGATCGTTCACCACCACGCTTTTTGGCGCGACGGGCGCGCTGTCGCGGTGGTCAGGCTCGCCGTAGCCCACGTGGAAGAGCGGGTCATCTTTAAATTCGCCGTCCACGCGGTGCGCGCACGGATCAATCAACAGCTTCGCCGGGTTAAACCAGTGCCCCTGCGCGGGATCCCACGGACCGTGAACGCGAAAGCCGTAGTGCATGCCGGGCCGCCCGCCGGACAGGTAGCCGTGCCAGGTATCCCCCGTGCGCGCGGGTAAATCGTAACGGTGCTCGTTACCTTCCCCGTCAAACACGCACAGTTCTACCCGCTCGGCGTGAGCGGAAAAGAGGGTGAAATTGACCCCCTTTCCGTCAAAATGCGCCCCGAGCGGTTCGGGTTTACCTGCCGTAAGCTGCGTCATTCGCCCTCCCGCATCAGCCAGATGGTGCCAAGCGGCGGCAGCGTCAGGCTCAGGGAGTTGGGTCGCCCGTGGCTTTCGATGGCGTCGCTCTGTACCAGCCCGCCGTTACCGGCGTTGCTGCCGTGGTAGTGCATCGAGTCGGTATTCAGAATTTCACGCCATTTGCCCGGCTGGTTAATGCCGAAGCGGTAGTGTTCACGCGGCACCGGGGTGAAGTTGCTGGCGACGATGATCTCGTTACCCGCCTTGTCACGACGCACAAAGACAAACACCGAGCGCTCATGGTCGTCCACCACCAGCCATTCAAAGCCGTACGGATCGAAGTCGAGCTCGTGCAGCGCTTTGTGGTGGCGATAGGTCAGGTTCAGATCGCGCACCAGACGCTGCACCCCGTGGTGCCAGTTGTCGCCGCCTTCCAGCAGATGCCAGTCGAGGCTGGCGTCGTGGTTCCACTCGCGCCCCTGGGCGAACTCATTGCCCATGAACAGCAGTTTCTTGCCCGGGAAGGCAAACATCCAGCCGTAATAGGCGCGCAGGTTGGCAAACTTCTGCCATGCGTCGCCCGGCATGCGGTCGAGAATCGATTTTTTACCGTGTACCACCTCATCATGCGACAGCGGCAGCATGAAGTTTTCGGTGTAGTTGTAGAGCATCCCGAACGTCAGCTTATCGTGATGATACTTACGGTGAACCGGATCCAGCTTCATGTAGTCGAGCGTGTCGTGCATCCAGCCCAGGTTCCACTTATACCAGAACCCCAGGCCGCCCAATGACGGCGGACGGGAGACGCCCGCAAAGTCGGTGGACTCTTCCGCCATGGTCACGGCACCGTCCACCTGCTCGCCGATAATGCGGTTGGTATTACGCAGGAATTCAATCGCTTCCAGGTTTTCGCGGCCGCCAAACTCGTTCGGGATCCACTCCCCCTCTTTGCGGCTGTAGTCGCGGTAGATCATCGACGCCACCGCATCCACGCGCAGGGCATCGATGCCAAACCGCTCGATCCAGTACAGGGCATTCCCGACCAGGTAGTTTGAGACCTCACGGCGACCGTAGTTGTAGATCAGCGTGTTCCAGTCCTGGTGATAGCCTTCGCGCGGATCGCTGTGCTCGTACAGCTTCGTACCGTCAAACTCTGCCAGCGCGAAATCATCCGCCGGGAAATGGCCCGGCACCCAGTCGAGGATGACGTTCAGCCCGGCGGCGTGCGCGGCATCAATGAAATAGCGGAAGTCGTCGCGGGTGCCGAAGCGGCGGGTCGGCGCATACAGCCCGGTGGGCTGATAGCCCCAGCTGCCGTCGAACGGGTGCTCGTTGACCGGCAGCAGCTCCAGGTGGGTAAAGCCCATCCATTTGGCGTACGGGACCAGCTGGTCGGCAAGCTCCCGGTAGCTGAGCCAGAAGTTGTTATCGGTGTGGCGACGCCATGAGCCGAGATGGACTTCATAAACGGAGATCGGCGCATCAAAGCGGTTAGCCTGTTTACGCTCCTCCGACTGGATAACCTTCTCCGGCAGGCCGCAAATCAGCGATGCGGTATCCGGGCGCATCTGCGCTTCGAAGGCATACGGGTCGGCTTTAATGCGCAGCTTGCCGTGGGCGTCAATCATCTCGAATTTATAAAGCTGCCCGTGGTGCGCCCCGGGGATAAACAGCTCCCAGATGCCGGTTTCTCGACGCAGGCGCATCGGGTGGCGACGGCCATCCCAGTAGTTGAACTGTCCGACAACGGAGACGCGCTGGGCATTGGGCGCCCACACGGAGAACCGCGTGCCGGTAATGCCGTCCATGGTATCGGCATGGGCACCCAGCGTTTCATAAGGGCGAAGATGCGTCCCTTCGGAGAGCAGCCAGGCATCCATCTCTTTAAGCAGAGGGCCAAAGCTGTAGGGATCGTCAATCAGGTTTTGCTGACCGTGCCAGAGAACGGCGAGCTGATAGCGAAAAGGATTTTTACGACGGGGCATCACGCCCGAGAAGAAGCCACGGGAATCGAGGCATTCCAGGTTACCGACCTTGCGGCCGGTTTTGGGTTCAATCACCCAGACTTCTGTGGCATCCGGTAACAGTGCCCGAACTTCCAGACCGGCCTCAGTACGGTGCATCCCAAGCACAGAAAAGGGGTCAGCGAAATGACCCGCAATAAGCGCATTAATCACGTCTCTATCCACACGATCGGACATGGTATTCATCCTGTTTTTTATGTCGTCCTTTTTAAGCGCTCCGGGACGACTTTTAATGTGACCTGAACGGGACAGCACAAAAATGTGCATCCATTCTGCTCCGCTCGAACCTCAGGTAAGAAATGACTCTTCCTTAAAGCATAGCCAACGCTCTAGATGACTCCTGATAAAAAATAAGACATACGCGTGTTACTCCATGTAGTACGCAAAAAAAAGGGGTGAAAATCACCCCTGGTATTTAACAAATTATTACGCCAGCTGGCGCAGCATGCGGCGCAGCGGCTCGGCGGCGCCCCACAGGAGCTGGTCACCGACGGTGAACGCGGAGAGATACTCCGGCCCCATATTCAGCTTACGCAGACGGCCAACCGGCGTGATCAGCGTGCCGGTCACCGCTGCCGGGGTCAGCTCGCGCATAGT
Source organism: Enterobacter sp. SST3 (assembly GCF_000286655.1). NCBI lineage: Bacteria > Pseudomonadati > Pseudomonadota > Gammaproteobacteria > Enterobacterales > Enterobacteriaceae > Enterobacter > Enterobacter sp. SST3. The sequence continues at coordinate 82,366 of NZ_ALNS01000038.1, forward strand.
GATATCGCGATCGTTTGGTACCACTTTCGCCCACGGGTTGTGCGCGGCCAGCAGCTCTTCCACGGTCGGAATAGACACATCTTTTTTCAGTTTAATGGTGAAGGCCTGGCTGTGGCAGCGCAGTGCGCCGATACGTACGCAGAGACCGTCAACCGGAATGGTGTTCGCGGTATTGAGGATTTTGTTGGTCTCAGCCTGGCCTTTCCACTCTTCACGGGTCTGGCCATTATCCAGTTGCTTGTCGATCCACGGGATCAGGCCACCGGCCAGCGGTACGCCAAAGTTATCCACCGGCAGCTCGCCGCTGCGGGTCAGTTGGGTCACTTTACGCTCGATATCCAGAATAGCGGATGCCGGGTTTGCCAGCTCGGTCGCAACGCTCTGGTGCAGTTGGCCCATCTGGGTCAGCAGCTCGCGCATGTGACGCGCACCGCCGCCGGACGCCGCCTGGTAGGTCGCCACGGAGACCCACTCCACCAGATCCTGCGCGAACAGGCCGCCGAGGGACATCAGCATCAGGCTGACGGTGCAGTTACCGCCAACAAAAGTTTTCACGCCGTTGTTCAGGCCATCGGTGATCACGCCCTGGTTAACCGGGTCGAGAATGATGATGGCATCGTCTTTCATGCGCAGCGACGAGGCCGCGTCAATCCAGTAGCCCTGCCAGCCGCTTTCACGCAGCTTTGGATAGATTTCGTTGGTATAATCGCCGCCCTGGCAGGTCACAATAATGTCGAGCGCCTTCAGCGCTTCCAGATCGTAAGCATCCTGCAACGTGCCTGTGGTACCACCAAAGGACGGAGCAGCCTGGCCGAGCTGAGAAGTGGAGAAGAAGACAGGGCGGATAGCGTCGAAATCGCGCTCTTCAACCATGCGTTGCATGAGTACAGAGCCGACCATACCGCGCCAGCCGATAAAACCAACGTTTTTCATAGCATTTTTTTCCTGCTGAGGGTGTGTGCTGATTGTGCAAGCCAGTATTGAACTGGGATATGCTTCACATTACAAAATGCTGCCAAAGTCGCAAGCGAAATTAATCGATGATTGCCCGGCAATCAGAAATACAGCTAATTATCATAATAACCTTAGAGAGTTTCAGGGATAATTTACATGAGTGAAATCATTTCCGCCGCGGTTTTATTGATCCTGATTATGGATCCCCTGGGCAACCTGCCCATCTTCATGTCGGTGCTAAAACACACCGAGCCGAAGCGACGCCGGGCGATCATGATCCGCGAGCTGCTCATCGCCCTGCTGGTGATGTTTATCTTCCTGTTTGCGGGTGAAAAAATTCTCGCATTCCTGAACCTGCGTGCCGAAACCGTGTCGATTTCCGGCGGGATTATTCTGTTCCTGATTGCCATTAAGATGATTTTCCCGAGCACGGAAGGCAGCAGCAGCGGCCTGCCTGCGGGTGAAGAGCCATTTATTGTGCCGCTGGCGATCCCCCTCGTCGCGGGCCCGACCATTCTGGCCACGCTGATGCTGCTGTCGCATCAGTATCCGAATCAGATGAGCCATCTGGTGATTGCCCTGCTGATTGCCTGGGGCGGAACGTTCATTATCCTGCTGCAGTCGTCCCTGTTCCTGCGCCTGCTGGGCGAAAAAGGGGTAAACGCGCTGGAACGCCTGATGGGGCTGATTCTGGTCATGATGGCAACGCAGATGTTCCTGGACGGGATCCGGGCGTGGATGAAGGGCTAGGTAAAAGCAAAATGGCCACTACGTGGCCATTTTTAGTGTTTGCTCCCTCTCCCCGTGGGAGAGGGCCGGGGTGAGGGCATCAGGCCGCAGAGGAAACATATTCGCCGGGTGGCGGCTTCGCCTTACCCGGCCTACAAAACTTACCCCTTACGAATCAAATACCGGTACGGCAGCGCCTCAGTCTGCTGTGCCACCAGCTCATGCTCCATAAAGGTACAAAAACCGGGAATGTCGCGGGTCGTGGCCGGGTCGTCGGCGATGATCAGCAGCGTTTCACCGGTCTGCATGTTGCGCACGGTTTTACGTACCATCATTACCGGTTCCGGGCAGCGAAGGCCCTGGGCATCAAGGGTGTGGTCTGGGCTGGAAAACAGGTCGGTCATGATCTTCTCGGTCAGGTAAAAACGGCTGTAGTTTACGCCCGGTTGCGATCAATGCAAACCAGGTTAACGATTGCGTAAAAACTAACCATTGCAATGTCCTGCCAAAGCAGTATCATGCTGCGGTTTTTATTGGGTTCCCTCACCCCAACGTATAAAAAGGTCACAATATGACGCAGTTTTCTGAATCTCAGCGCGTAAAAGCGTTGTTCTGGCTTTCGCTTTTCCATTTGCTGGTGATCACCTCCAGCAACTATCTGGTGCAGCTCCCTATCTCCATCTTTGGTTTTCATACCACCTGGGGCGCGTTCAGCTTTCCGTTTATTTTCCTCGCCACCGATCTGACCGTGCGTATTTTTGGCGCACCGCTGGCTCGCCGCATTATTTTTGCGGTCATGCTCCCGGCGCTGTTCATCTCGTACGGGGTGTCGTCCCTGTTTTATATGGGAAGCTGGCAGGGTTTTGAGGCGTTAACCCACTTCAACCTGTTTGTCGCCCGTATCGCCGCAGCAAGCTTTATGGCCTACGCGCTGGGGCAGATACTGGACGTACACGTGTTTAACCGCCTGCGTCAGAATCATCGCTGGTGGATGGCACCCACCGCCTCCACGCTGTTCGGTAACGTGAGCGATACGCTGGCCTTCTTCTTCATCGCCTTCTGGCGTAGCCCGGATGCGTTCATGGCCGAACACTGGATGGAAATCGCGCTGGTGGACTACTGCTTCAAGGTGCTCATCAGCATTGTGTTCTTCCTGCCCATGTACGGCGTGCTGCTGAATATGCTGCTGAAAAGGCTGGCAGATAAATCTGAAATCACGGCATTGCAGGCTGGTTAAGGGTTCGCTTTATCAGTTGTGATAAGATGAGCGAATGAGCCGTTATGGCCGTTTATCGAAAGGAAGAAGTCAATGCGCAATCTGGTTAAATATGTCGGGATTGGCCTGCTGGTTGTGGGTCTTGCAGCCTGTGATAACAGCGACACGAAAACGCCTGCTCAGGGCGCATCCGCAGAAAGCAATGCGACCGGCCAGCCGGTGAATCTGATGGATGGCAAACTCAGCTTCTCTTTGCCAGCCGATATGACTGACCAGAGCGGCAAGCTGGGCACTCAGGCGAACAACATGCACGTTTACTCCGACGCAACCGGGCAGAAAGCGGTCATTGTGATTGTGGGCGACGACACCAGCGAAGATCTGGCCGTCCTGTCCAAACGTCTGGAAGATCAGCAGCGCGGCCGCGACCCGCAGCTGCAGGTCGTGACCAACAAATCCATCGAGCTGAAAGGCCATAAGCTGCAGCAGCTGGACAGCATCATCTCTGCGAAAGGCCAGACCGCGTACTCCTCTGTCGTGCTGGGCAAGGTCGATAACAAACTCCTGACCCTGCAGATCACCCTGCCAGCGGAAGATCAGCAGAAAGCGCAGACGGCTGCTGAAAACATCATTAACACCATCGTGATCCAGTAACGTTTCACGATGATGACGTGGCCTCCGGTGCCTGCACCGGGGGCCATTTTTTTAACCGCCACGTCAGCAGCAATGCCATCATGACCAGACCCGCCGCGGCGAGATAGATCACCGGTACCCCCGCCCGGGCCATTACCAGCCCTGCCAGCGGCCCGGTAATGCCCAACGACATATCCATAAATGCCGTATAGGTCGCCAGCGCCGCCCCCTGGTTCTGCTGCGGTACCGCTTTTACCGCGACCACGCCCAGCGCCGGGAAGACCAGTGAAAAACCGGCTCCCGCGAGAAATACGCCCATTTTCGCCATCCAGGGCGCGCTGGCTACGCCGGTCAACAGCAGCCCGACAATCTCTACCACAAAGCAGATCGTCGCCACGTTCAGCCCGCCCAGACGGTTGATGCCGTTAGGGAAAAGCAGACGCGCGCCAACAAACGCACAGCTGAACAGGGTTAACGCAAAGGCCGCGCCGTCCCAGCCTTTGGCGTCATAGAACAGGGTAATGAAGGTGGCGATGACCCCGAAGCCGGTGGTCGCCAGCGCCAGTGCCATCCCGTATGGCCAGACCCGCCCGAGCACCGCCCGGAACGGCAGCGGCTTGCCCTTGCTGGCCTTCACTTTCGGGCGCGGCAGCGCAAACAGTATCGCCACAAGCGCGACCGCCATAATGGTGAGCGACAGTCCATACAGTCCGCCAAAGGCATAGCAGGCCACGCCAAGCGGCGCACCGAGCGCCATCGCGCCGTAGGTGACAATCCCGTTCCAGGAGATCACCCGACCAATGTGCGGCGCGCCTACCACCCCCACGCCCCAGAGCGTTGAGCCGGTTCCCGCCAGGCTTTGCCCAATGCCGAGGATGACGCGGCCCAGGCAGAGCAGCGCCAGGCTGACCAGCGGCCAGTGGCTGGCTGAGGCAGCCAGCAGGTAGCTCAGACCACTGAGGAAGCAGCCGCACAATCCCACCACCACGATGCTTTTTGGACCGAACGTGTCCGCGTAGCGCCCGGCATGCGGGCGGCTCAGGAGCGTGGCGAAATACTGCAGGCTAATCACCAGCCCCGCCCAGAAGGCACTGAAGCCCATCACGTCATGGACATAGCCCGGCAGAACCGCCAGCGGCAGGCCGATGGTGAGATAGCTGGCAAGTTAAAAATCACAACGGAAACGATGCGCAGATTGAGGCGCAGTCCGCTCAGTGCCGGTTCAGCGGCAGGTTCGGGCATGGGGTTCTACCTGGATTTTTTACAACAGTGTTTCACTATTACCACGCCCCAATAAGAAAATCAGCAGCGACTTTCAGATTAACGGTGCCAGACGAAGCGAGGCCCGGGCACTACACTTACCGGGTCATCACATTAAGGAACGCGCATGATCGCTAACCCGTCCGACAAAGCAGGACTCCACATCTTATTAAAACTCGCCTGTCTGGTGGTTATCCTTGCGGGTATCCATGCGGCCGCCGACATCATAGTTCAGCTCCTGCTGGCGCTCTTTTTTGCCATTGTGCTTAATCCTCTGGTCACCTGGTTTCTGCGCCGGGGCGTTAGCCGCCCGGTCGCCATCACTATCGTCGTCATCGTGATGCTGATTGCCCTGACGGCGCTCTTCGGCGTGCTGGCGGCCTCGCTGAGTGAATTCTCCACCATGCTGCCGCAGTACAACAAAGAGCTGACGCGTAAGATCGTCGCACTCCAGGAGATGGTGCCTTTCCTTAATCTGCATATCTCACCCGAACGGATGCTGCGCAGGATGGACTCCGAGAAGGTCATGACCTACGCCACCACCTTGATGACGGGGCTTTCCGGCGCGATGGCCAGCATTCTGCTGCTGGTCATGACGGTGGTGTTTATGCTGTTTGAAGTCCGCCACGTCCCCTATAAGCTGCGCTTTGCACTGAATAACCCACAAATTCACATTGCTGGCTTACACCGGGCGCTGAAGGGCGTCTCTAAATATCTGGCGCTGAAAACGCTGCTGAGCGTCTGGACCGGGATCATCGTCTGGCTGGGGCTGATGCTGATGAACGTGCAGTTCGCGCTGATGTGGGGCGTGCTGGCGTTTCTGCTGAACTACGTGCCCAACATTGGCGCGGTGCTTTCCGCCGTGCCGCCGATGATTCAGGCGTTTCTGTTTAACGGTTTCTACGAATGTATGCTGGTCGGCGCGTTATTCCTCGTCGTGCACATGGTGCTGGGCAATATTCTCGAACCACGCATGATGGGGCACCGGCTCGGCATGTCGACGCTGGTCGTCTTTTTATCCTTACTGGTTTGGGGATGGCTGCTGGGCCCGGTCGGTATGCTGCTCTCGGTCCCCCTGACCAGCGTGTGTAAGATCTGGATGGAGACCACCAAAGGCGGCAGCAAGCTGGCCATTTTGCTCGGGCCGGGAAGGCCGAAAAGCCGGTTGCCTGGGTAGCTGACCTACCTGTATAGGTAGGTTTAAACCGTCAATAATCCGCCTTAAATTACCGCGTTCATAATCTGTCGCGGTATTTTTATTTGCGTTAAGGAAATATTAATTCTGTTTTTGTTTACGTCGGTCGCATTACGTTGAAACGCAAATCATGATTTAACGCAAATTAAAAAAAATGAAATTGTTAATTATTTTCCATGTTATTATGCCCGCCTTCGCGTCAACGTAATGCAAACCTTAATATTGATTAAAAAAACATCTGGCACATAAGAAACGCCGGATGAATATTATTTGTAAAAACCACTACCTTTAATTGTTATTATTGATATGGAGTTGTTGATGAAAAAGATCGTTAAATGGTGTGCTGCCGCCGTATTCGTTGGCGCACTGGCAGGCTGTGCGCGTACTGCCCCAATCGCTCAGGTTCACTCTACTGTGAGCGCGGGTCATACCGCCGACCAGGTAAAAACAGCGATTTTGAAAGCAGGACAAAAACGTGACTGGATCATGACGGAAGCCGGTCCGGGCGTTATCAAAGGTCGTCTGCAGGCGCGCGACCACTCGGTCGACGTTCGTATTCCTTATTCCGCAACAAGCTATTCCATTAACTACGAAAGCAGTATGAACCTGAAAGCGGCTGACGGTAAAATTCACAAAAATTATAACCGTTGGGTGAATAACCTCGACCACGATATTCAGCTGAACCTCTCCGCGGGCGCCGCACTGTAATATTTTTCTAAAGTCGGGCCGCATATGGCCCGATAACCCTTATTTCTTGCCCTGAAAGGTTACGCAGCAATGTACGAAAAGGATACGCTCAGCGCACTGGATGCCATTACCGAAGCGCAACGCATCGCTTTTGCTCCGATGTTATTTCAGACCGCGCTTTGTCTGCGTAACTCAGGCATTCTCGCCTGGCTCGATAAACAAGGTAAAGAGGGTGCCAGCCTCGAGGAAATAACCGAACACAGCACGCTCGGCAGCTATGGCGTCAGCGTACTGCTGGATATGGGATTAAGCGGGCGGATCGTTACCCAACAGCATGGACGTTATTTTCTGGCGAAAGTGGGCCACTTTTTACTGCACGATGAAATGACCCGCGTAAATATGGATTTCACTCAGGACGTTTGTTACAAAGGGCTATTTCACCTGGCGGACGCCCTGAAGGAAGAAAAACCTGCGGGCTTAGCGGTGTTTGGCAACTGGCCAACCATCTATCCGGCATTATCCCAATTACCGGCACAGGCGAAAGAGAGCTGGTTCGCCTTTGATCATTACTATTCCGACGCCGCGTTTGACGCCGCTTTGCCATATATATTCGCAAGCTCGCCGACAAAATTGTACGATGTGGGCGGAAATACGGGTAAATGGGCGTTACGCTGCTGCCGCTATGACGAAAATGTTGCCGTGACGATCCTCGACCTGCCGCAGCAGATAGCGCTGGCGCAGGAAAACATCGCAAAAGCAGGTTTTTCTCATCGTATTGGATTCCATGCTGTCGATATGCTTAGCCCAGCAGCCTTGCCGGGTGAGGCCGACGTCTGGTGGATGAGCCAGTTTCTGGATTGTTTCTCTCCGGATCAGATTGTCGCCATGCTGACGCGCGTCGCACAGGTCATGAAGCCAGGCGCACGTTTGTGCATCATGGAGCTTTTCTGGGATGCCCAGAAGTTTGAAGCGGCCTCTTTCAGCCTGAATGCCACCTCGCTCTATTTCACCTGTATGGCGAATGGCAATAGCCGGTTTTACAGCGTAGAGGCGTTTTATCGTTACCTGGAGAGCGCAGGTTTCAGCGTTGAACAGCGTCTGGATAACCTTGGGGTCGGGCATACCCTGCTGATATGCACCAAACGTGAACAATAGAGCAGCTTAGCTGCCCGGGTGGCCAGGTCTGCCCTTTGAATACGGTTTTTTTTCGCGGACGCGCGTAGATGAAATTTTCACTGAACATTATCGACTGGCAGGCGAGAGCCCCAGGACTCAGCGATGCCACAGAGTGGCAGGCGTGGTCACGCCTGCAGCTGCCCGTCGATCCAGCGGCCCCGCTTCCCCGGCTGACCGCTTTACCCATGATGACCGCGCGCCGCCTCAATTCAGGCAGTAAGCTGGCGGTGGACATTGGTCTCGCTATGCTGCAACACCACGCCATTGATGCCGTCGTCTATTCCAGCCGCCACGGCGAGCTGGAGCGCAACTACCGTATTCTGCATGCTCTGGCGACGGGGCAATCCGTATCGCCTACCGACTTCGCCATGTCCGTGCACAACTCGGCGGTGGGCAATCTCACGATTACCGCACGCCAGGCAATCGTCTCGTCATCCATTTCTGCCGGGCTGGACACCTTCCAGCAGGCATTATGTGAAGTCCTGAGCCTGCTGCAGGCGGGCTACTCCCGCGTCTTGCTGGTCGATTTTGACGGCGCACTGCCGGAATTTTACCACCCGGCGTTACCGCACCAGATGCCCACCTGGCCCTACGCGCTGGCGCTGGTGATTGAATCCGGCAAGGAATTGCAGTGTGAAACCCGCAGCGGCAGCACGGGGGATGAACCCGCCCTTCCGCAAAGCCTGGTGTTCCTGCAACGCTATCTCAGCGAGGCACGCCAGTTTGTGGTACCCGGCGAACGTTTGCTGTGGCAATGGACGCGCGCATGAACCGCCTGACTGCCCGAATTAACTGGTTATGGCGTCTGGTGATGACCGGATTCTGCTTCGTGCTGTTTGGCGTGGGCGGGCTGCTGCTGTCACTGGTATGGTTCAACCTGCTGCTGATCGTCCAGCGCGACCGCACCAACCGCCGTCGCCTTGCGCGGCGCAGCATTGCGGCCAGCTTCCGCTTCTTCCTGACCGTTGCCCGTGGCCTCGGGGTACTGGACTATCGCATTCACAATCTTGACGCCCTGCGCAACGATCGGGGTTGTCTGGTGGTGGCTAACCACCCCACGTTAATTGACTACGTGATTCTGGCATCGGTGATGCCAGAAACCGACTGTCTGGTGAAAAGCGCGCTGCTGCGCAATCCGTTTGTCAGCGGCGTCATCCGCGCGGCGGATTACCTGATTAACAGCGAAGCCGAGCCTCTGCTTGCTGCAAGCCAGCAGCGTCTGGCTCAGGGCGACACGCTGTTAATCTTCCCGGAAGGCACACGTACCCGGTCTGGCGAAGCTATTTCCCTCCAGCGCGGCGCAGCAAATATCGCCGTGCGCTGTAACAGCGATCTGCGGGTGGTGCTGATCCACTGTAGCGAACATCTGCTGGATAAAAAAAGTCGCTGGTATGATGTGCCGCCAGAAAAACCTGTCTTCACCGTGGATGTCCGCGACCGCGTGAACATCGACGAATTTTACGATGCAAATGAACAAGAACCGGCGCTGGCGGCAAGGCAGTTAAACCGGCATCTACAGCATCGATTAACATCAGGCCTTCAATCTTTGTCAGGAATTAATGATGCAAGCGCTTTATCTTGAAATTAAGAATCTCATTATCACCACGCTGAATCTGGACGAGCTTACCGCAGAGGATATTGATACCGATGCCGCGCTGTTTGGCGATGGGCTGGGTCTCGACTCTATCGACGCGCTGGAACTGGGTCTGGCCGTGAAAAACCAGTATGGCGTGGTGCTTTCTGCTGAAAGCGAAGAGATGCGCCAGCACTTCTTTTCCGTCGCCACGCTGGCGTCCTTTATCAACGCTCAACGCGCCTGAGATGTGATCACGATGACCGAACAAGAAACCATTTATCAGGAAGTCTGTGGCCTTCTGACCCGACTGTTTGAAATCGACCCGCAGGATATTACCCCTGAAGCCCGTCTTTACGAAGACCTGGAGCTGGACAGCATTGATGCGGTGGACATGATTGTTCATCTGCAGAAGAAAACGGGCAAGAAAATCAAGCCGGAAACCTTCAAATCGGTTCGTACCGTTCAGGATGTGGTAGACGCCGTCGAACAGCTTCTGCGCGAAGAGTAAGACGTCGTGCGCGGCGGACGGACATTCCCGATCATCCCACTTCTGACGGGGTTGATGCTGCTGGCGTGGCCCTTCCTGATTGGATTTGGGCTGGCGCATAACAGCCTGCAGTGGCTATTACCCGTGATGGCTCTGGTGTTACTGCTGCGGCTGCGTCAGGCGCAGCGGAACACAAGCCCGATGCGGTATGTGGTGCAGTGCGTGGCGCTGGCGGGGATCGCCCTCTGCACGGCAAGCTACCTGCTGAAAGCCCACCAGTGGCTGCTGCTCTACCCGGTGGTCGTCAACCTTATCATGCTGGCCGTGTTTGGCGGTTCGCTGTGGACAGCGATGCCGCTTGTCGAACGACTGGCGCGCTTGCGCGAGCCAAACTTGCCCCCGGAGGGCGTGCGCTATACCCGTAAGGTGACCCTCGTCTGGTGCGGTTTTTTCGTCGGCAACGGCACGATGGCGCTGTTTACCGTCCTCCACGGCGACATGCATCTGTGGACGCTATGGAACGGTATGGTGGCTTACATCCTGATGGGGATGCTGATGGCAGCAGAGTGGCTGGTGCGCCAGCGGGTGATAAAAAAAGAGATGCACAATGACTAACCCCCTTCCGCTGGGCCAGTGGTTAAATGCGCCGCGCCCTGACAACACGCCTGTTGCATGGCTTGACGATCGTACCTGGACGCTGGGCCAGTTGCGCCACGATGTAACCTTACTGGTCGAGACCCTGCGTCAGCAGGAAGGCGAGCGCTGGGCGCTGTGCTTTGAAAACAGCTACCTGTTTATTGTTGCGCTGCTGGCCTCGCTGCACGCCGGTAAAACACCGGTCATTCCCGGCCATAGCCGCGTTTCGCAGCTTGAAGAACAGCAATCTTTGTTTAGCGGCGTTCTGAGCGATCGAACTCTTGGTTTTCATGGGAAACAGATTGTGGTGGCCTCCAGCCACCAGACAGCCAGCCACTGGGTGCCTCTGCCGATCATTGACGAAAACCGCTTCGTTGAACTGTTCACCTCAGGCTCCACGGGCACGCCGCGCCGGGTGGTTAAGCACATCGTCAGTCTGGATCGCGAAGCCTGCCTGCTGGCTAACCGCTTTGGTGAGCGTCTGGCCGGATGCAGCATTGTGGCCTCGGTCGTACCGCAACATCTGTATGGCCTGACATTCCGTATCGTATTGCCGATGGCGCTGGGCCTGCCGCTGCATGCCGCGATGCTCTATTACGCAGAACAACTGGCCGCCCTGCCTCCTGACAGGCAATACCTGTTCATCAGCAGCCCGGCGTTCCTGAAGCGCCTGGATACCGAGCTTGCCGCGCCGCCCGTCAGGATGCTGATTTCAGCAGGTGGAATGCTGCCCTGGCGTGACGTCTCGACCACCTCTGGCTGGCTTAACCTTTGGCCGGATGAAATTTATGGCAGTACCGAAACCGGGATCCTCGCCTGGCGCCATCGTCAGGAGGATAACGTGCCCTGGCTACCGTTCCCCGGCGTGATCTTCCATCAGGAAGATGACGCCTGTCGCGTTACGTCGCCACTGATCCATGAGCCAGAAGGGCTCCAGCTCGACGATATCCTGCACTTCGACAGCGAGGGGCTTTTCAGCATCGCCGGTCGCCGCGGGCGAGTGGTCAAAATTGAAGAAAAACGCATCTCGCTTAACGAGATCGAACGCCGCCTGCTGGAGCTCGACGGTATTTGCGAAGCGGCCGCCCTGCCGGTCACGCGCGGGGGTCGTCAGGGGATTGGCGCCCTGCTGGTTCTGGATGAAACGGCCCGTCAGCGCGGGTATGTGCAGGATAAAAAAGCGCAGGAGTTCGCCTGGCGTCGCGCCCTGCTGCCGTGGCTTGAACCTGTCGCGGTGCCGCGCTACTGGCGCATCGTTGATGAAATGCCGGTAAACAGTATGAACAAGCGTGTCTATGCGCAGTTAGAGGAGTTATTTCATGAAAATTCATGAAATTGAGCGCCACCAGACACAGCCGGAGAAGCTGGAGATCGTTTTGCATCTCGACGCAACGCTGTTCTGGTTTCAGGGCCATTTCGCCGTACAACCGCTGCTGCCCGGCGTTGCGCAGCTTGACTGGGTGATGCACTACGCCACGACGTTACTGGCACCGGGCTATCGCTTTCACAGCATTCAAAACGTGAAGTTTCAGGCACCACTGCTGCCGGAAACCACGGTGACGCTGATGCTTGAGTGGCATGCCGAACGTCAGATGCTGACCTTCAGCTATCAGCGCCATGCCGGGGCTGAGCGCCACACCGCCAGCAGCGGGAAAATTCGTCTATGTCAGTAATCTTTCGTCCCTGCGTGCTGATCCCGTGCTACAACCACGGCGCGATGATTGCCCGCGTGCTGTCACGTCTCGCGCCGTTCGGCCTGCCGTGCCTGGTGGTGGATGACGGCAGCGACGCAGTCACCCGTCAGGAGCTTGAGCGCCTGGCGGCGGAGCAGCCGCAGATGACGCTGGTTCGTCTGGCGCAAAACGCCGGAAAAGGTGCCGCGGTCATCAGAGGGCTGGAGGAGTGCGCGCGGACGGGCTACACCCACGCCGTGCAGGTGGATGCGGATGGTCAACACGCCATCGAAGATATCCCCAAACTGCTGGCGCTGGCGGAGCGCCACCCGGACGCGCTGATTTCCGGCCAGCCCATTTACGATGACTCTATTCCGCGCTCCCGACTTTACGGGCGCTGGATCACCCACGTCTGGGTCTGGATTGAAACCTTATCGCTGCAGCTTAAAGACAGCATGTGCGGCTTTCGGGTCTATCCGGTTTCACCCACGCTGCGGCTGGCCGCGCGCGAACCGCTCGGCAAGCGGATGGACTTTGACACCGAAGTGATGGTTCGTCTCTACTGGCAGGGCAACACCAGCGTCTTTCTGCCCACGCGCGTGACCTATCCGCAGGACGGTTTGTCCCACTTCGACGCGCTAAAAGATAACGTGCGGATCTCCCTGATGCATACCCGGCTCTTCTTCGGCATGCTGCCCCGCATGCCCGGCCTGCTTTTCCGTCGACGCCGCCAGCACTGGGCGCAGCAGGACGAGGTCAAGGGTCTGTGGGGGATGCGCCTGATGCTGCGCGTCTGGGAACTACTGGGTCGGCGGGCCTTTACCGTGCTGTTGTGGCCGGTTATCGGCGTGTACTGGCTTATCGCGCGTCCGGCGCGGCAGGCCTCGCGGCAGTGGATGGCGAGAGTGAAGCAAGAACTGCGTCAGCGGAGCATGTCTGTTCCCTCACGGCTTAACAGCTTTTTCCATTTCATGCGCTTCGGCAACGCGATGCTGGATAAAGTCGCCAGCTGGCGCGGCGAGCTGAAGCTTCATCGCGATATTGTCTTTGCCCCCGGCGCGAGCGAAGCGTTAAACATCGCGGCGCCGCAGGGCAAACTGCTGCTGGCCTCGCACCTTGGCGACGTAGAGGCCTGCCGGGCCCTGGCTCAGCTGGAAGGCAGTAAAATCATCAACGCCCTGGTTTTCAGCGAGAACGCCCAGCGCTTTAAGCAAATCATGAGCGAAATGGCGCCCGAAGCTGGCGTGAATTTGATGTCGGTCACCGACATCGGCCCGGACACCGCCATTGCCATCAAAGAGAAGCTTGAGCGCGGTGAATGGGTCGCGATTGTGGGGGATCGCATCGCGGTGAATCCGCAGCGCGGCGGCGAATGGCGCGTGATCTGGAGCCGATTCATGGGCCAGCCTGCACCGTTCCCACAGGGGCCGTTTATCCTGGCCTCCATCCTCCGCTGCCCGGTGGTGCTGATTTTCGCCCTGCGCCAGCAGGGTAAGCTCGTCCTGCACTGCGAGCCGTTTGCCGACCCGCTGCGCCTGCCGCGCGGTGAACGCCAGCAGGCACTGCAAGATACCGTCGATCGCTATGCGCAGCGGCTGGAACATTACGCCCTCATGTCGCCGCTCGACTGGTTTAATTTTTTCGATTTCTGGCATCTGCCAGAGTCCAGTGAGAAGGAGTAAAGGGTGCTGACCGATCCCCGCTTTACGACTGAAGTCGAGATCACCGTTCCGTTCCACGACGTCGATATGATGGGCGTGGTCTGGCACGGTAACTATTTCCGCTACTTTGAGATCGCCCGCGAGGCGCTGCTCAATCAGTTTGATTATGGCTATCGCCAGATGAAGGCCTCCGGCTACGTCTGGCCCGTCGTCGACACCCGGGTGAAATACCGCGATGCGGTGACCTTTGAGCAGCGTATTCGCGTCCGCGCGCACATTGAAGAGTATGAAAACCGCCTGCGCATTGCCTATCAAATTTTCGATGCGCAGACCGGCAAACGCACGACCACCGGTTACACCATTCAGGTGGCGGTGGAAGAAGCGACCCGCGAAATGTGCTTTGTGAGCCCGGCAATACTGTTTGAACGTATGGGAGTAACACCATGAAATGGTTGCCTTTACTGGCGCTGATCGTCAGCCCGCTGGTCAGCGCCGTGACGCTGGATGAGCTGCAGCAGCGCTTCACCGAGCAGCCCGTGGTGCGCGCGCACTTCGAACAGGTTCGCACGATAAAAGATATGCCGCAGCCGCTGCGCTCGCAGGGCGAGATGCTGATCGCCCGCGACAGCGGCCTGCTGTGGGATCAAAAAGCGCCGTTTCCGATGACGCTCCTGCTGGACGACAAGCGGATGGTTCAGGCGATTAACGGCCAGCCGCCGCAAACCATCACTGCCGACAATAATCCGCAGATGTTCCAGTTCAACCATCTTCTGCGCGCCCTGTTCCAGGCGGACCGCAAGGTGCTGGAAGAGAACTTCCGCATCGATTTTAAAGACCTGGGAGCGGGCCGCTGGTCGCTGGTGCTTACGCCAAAAACGACGCCGCTGGACAAGATTTTCGCCACCCTCGATCTGGGCGGCGCGACCTATCTGGAAACGATTCGCCTCAACGACAAACAGGGCGACCGTACCGATATCGCCCTTTCTCGCCACCAACTGACGCCCGCCAGCCTGACCGATGACGAACGCCAACGCTTTGCCGCACCGTAAATCCCTGCGCCCGGCGCTGCTGTGGGCCACGCTATGCCTGATTCTGCTGGGCGTGTTGCTGTCGCTGCTGCCCGGCGCGCGACTGAACAGCAGCGTGCTGGCCATGCTGCCGAAGCAGACGCTGGGGGCGATCCCGCCGGCGCTCAACGACGGGTTTATGCAGCGTCTCGACCGCCAGCTGGTCTGGCTGGTCAGCCCCGGCAAAGAGCCGGATCCGCGCGTGGCACAGCAGTGGCTGGCGCTGCTGCAAAGCACTGATTCGCTCAGCGAGGTCAAAGGCCCGATGGACGCCGCCGGGCAAAAGGCCTGGGGAGAGTTCTTCTGGCAGCACCGAAATGGCCTGATTGACCCCGCCACCCGCGCCCGCCTGCAAAACGGCGGAGAAGCGCAGGCGCAGTGGATTTTATCTCAGCTCTATTCGGCCTTTTCCGGCGTCAGCGGTAAAGAGCTGCAAAACGATCCCCTGATGCTGATGCGCGGCTCGCAGCTCGCTCTGGCGCAAAACGGCCAGAAGCTGCGGCTGATGGACGGCTGGCTGGTGGCAAAAGATGAGGCGGGAAACTACTGGTATCTGCTCCACGGCGAGCTGGCGGGCTCATCATTTGATATGCAGCAGACCCACCGGCTCGTGACGACGCTTAACGCGCTGCAGGAGACGCTGAAAGCCCGCTACCCTCAGGCACAGCTGCTTTCCCGCGGGACCGTGTTCTACAGCGATTACGCCAGCCAGCAGGCCAAACGTGATGTTTCGACGCTGGGTATCGCCACCCTGCTTGGCGTGTTCCTGCTCATCGTGGCGGTGTTCCGCTCTCTGCGCCCGCTGCTGCTGAGCGTGCTCTCCATTGCCATCGGCGCGCTGGCGGGGACGGTGGTGACGCTGCTGCTCTTTGGCGAGCTGCACCTGATGACGCTGGTGATGAGCATGAGCATCATCGGAATTTCGGCAGACTACACGCTTTACTACCTGACCGAACGGATGGTACACGGCGCGGAGCATTCTCCCTGGCAAAGCCTGGCCAAAGTTCGCAATGCGCTGCTGCTGGCGCTGCTGACGACCGTCGCCGCCTACCTGATTATGATGCTGGCCCCCTTCCCCGGGATCCGCCAGATGGCGGTGTTCGCTGCCGTGGGACTCAGCGCCTCCTGCCTGACGGTGATTTTCTGGCATCCGTGGTTGTGCCGCGGGTTACCGGTGCGCCCGGTTCCCTTTATGGTCCTGATGTTGCGCTGGCTGGCCGCCTGGCGACGCAGTAAAAAACTGTCAATTGGTCTTCCCGTCGCGCTGGCGCTGCTCTCCGCCGTGGGAATAAGCACGCTGAAGGTGGACGACGACATCGCCCAGCTGCAGGCGCTGCCGAAAGATATTCTGGCGCAGGAGAAGGCCATTACCGCCCTGACCGGACAGAGCGTGGATCAGAAATGGTTTGTGGTTCATGGCGCTTCGCCTCAGCAAACGCTGGAGCGGCTGGAAGCCTTTACCCCGACGCTGGCAGAGGCGCAGAAAGCGGGAGAAATTACCCGCTGGCGCACCCTGCCGCTGAACTCACTGGCCCGTCAGAAAAGCGATCTTACGCTGCTGCAAAACGCCGCGCCTGCGGTAACGAACGTGCTGAAAAGCGCAGGGCTCAACGCCGTCTCCCCGAATCTGGACGCCATGCCGGTCAGCGTAGACGCGTGGCTTAAAAGCCCGGCCAGCGAAGGCTGGCGTCTGCTCTGGCTGACCCTGCCCGACGGTCAAAGCGGCGTGCTCGTACCGGTGGACGGCGCAAAAAACAGCGCGGCCCTCGGCGAGCTGGCCGCGCGCCATGACGGTGTCGTCTGGGTCGATCGCAAAGCCAGTTTTGACACCCTGTTTGCCCTCTACCGCGCGCTGCTGACGGGGCTTCTGTTTGCCGCGCTGGCGGTGATTGCCTGCGGGGCGATGGTGCGCCTCGGCTGGCGTAAGGGGCTGATAAGCCTGGTGCCGTCCGTTCTGTCGCTGAGCTGCGGGCTGGCAGTACTGGCTGCAACCGGCCACCCGGTAAACCTGTTTTCACTGCTGGCACTGGTGCTGGTGCTCGGCATTGGCATTAACTACACGCTGTTTTTCAGCAACCCGCGCGGCACGCCGCTGACCTCGATGCTGGCGATTACGCTGGCGATGATGACCACGCTGCTGACGCTGGGCATGCTCGTCTTCAGCGCCACGCAGGCCATTAGCAGCTTTGGTATCGTGCTGGTGAGCGGTATTTTTACCGCCTTCCTGCTGGCGCCGCTGGCGATGCCGGATAAGAAAGAGAGAAAACGTAAATGAACGCTTTTTACCGCGCCGTCGCGCTAACCGCGGCGCTGCTGCTGGCAGGCTGCAGCCATTCGACCGATACCCAAGAGACGCGTCCCCAGGCCTGGCTCCAGCCGGGAACCCGCGTTACGCTCCCGCCGCCCGGCATTAGCCCGGCGGTAAGCTCCCAGCAGCTGCTGACCGGCAGCTTTAACGGGCAAACGCAGTCCCTGCTGGTGATGCTCAACGCGGATGCGCATAAAGTGACGCTGGCCGGGCTCTCTTCCGTGGGCATTCGTCTGTTCCTGGCGACGTACGATGAGACCGGTATTCATACCGAGCAGTCGATCGTTGTGCCGCAGTTGCCGCCCGCCAGCCAGGTGCTGGCCGACGTGATGCTCAGCCACTGGCCGATTAGCGCCTGGCAGCCGCAGTTGCCGAAGGGCTGGACGCTGACTGACACGGGCGATCGGCGCGAACTGCGTAACGCCAGCGGCAAGCTGGTGACGGAGATTGTCTACCTGCAGCGTAAAGGCAAGCGCGAGCCGATCAGCATCGAGCAACACGTTTTTAAATACCACATCACCATTCAATATCTGGGTGACTGAGATGATTTATATTTCCGCTGTTGGCATGGTCAACGCGCTGGGCAACTCGCATGATGAAATCGCTGCTAACCTGGTGACGGGCGTAGCGCCGGGTATGCATGCCCGAACCGGCTGGTTACAGGGTTCACCCGACGCCGTGCTGGGCGGTGTGGAAGGCGAACTGCCGCCCATCCCGGAAACGCTATCCGCACACCGCACCCGCAACAACCAGCTTCTGCTGGCCGCGCTGGCGCAGATTCAGTCGACCGTCGACGAGGCTATCGCCCGCGTCGGCCGCGATCGGGTGGCCGTGGTGCTGGGGACCAGCACCTCTGGGCTGGATGAAGGCGATGAGCACGTGCAGCGCATGACCCATGGCGAAGCGAGCACGCACTGGCAGTACCCGCAGCAGGAGCTCGGCGATCCGTCCCGCTTCCTCGCCAACTGGCTTCAGCTCGAAGGCCCGGCCTATACGATCTCGACAGCCTGCTCTTCCAGCGCGCGGGCGATGATCGGCGGCAAACGTCTGATTGAAGCTGGGCTGGTGGACATTGCCATTGTTGGCGGAGCAGATACCCTGAGCCGGATGCCCGTCAACGGGTTTAACAGCCTTGAATCCTTCTCCCCTACGCTCTGCGAGCCTTTTGGTCGCGACCGTCGGGGGATCACCATCGGTGAAGCCGCCGCGCTGATGGTGCTTAGCCGTGAGCCCGCGGACGTGGCGCTGCTCGGGACGGGGGAATCCAGCGATGCGTACCATATCTCCGCTCCGCATCCGCAGGGCGAAGGGGCGATCAGGGCCATCACGCAGGCGCTCAACGAAGCGGGTATGCAGCCCGGAGATATCGGCTACATCAACCTGCACGGCACGGCCACGCCGCTTAACGATCAGATTGAATCGCAGGTGGTACACGATCTCTTTGGGGAAAGCGTGCCCTGTAGCTCTACCAAACACCTTACCGGCCATACGCTGGGCGCTGCCGGTATCACCGAAGCGGCCCTGAGCTGGCTGATTCTGACGCGCGATCTGCCCTTACCGCCGCAGGACTTCGCCCGCTACGCACCGGACGACACGCTGGCGCCGTGCGGTCTGCTGCACCAGCGCACCGCGCTGACAAAGCCGGTCATTCTGTCTAACTCGTTCGCGTTTGGCGGCAACAACGCCAGTATTCTGCTGGGGAGAGCGTCATGAGCTACTTATCACCCGAAGCCTATTTGCCGCACGATGCGCCCATGATGTTGCTGGAGTCCGTTGAGAATGTGACGGACGACATGGCGGTATGCCGCGTCGCGATAGACAGACAAAGCGTGCTGGCACCATTTCTGAATGCCGATGGCGACCTGCCGGGCTGGTACGCGCTCGAGCTGATGGCGCAGACCGTCGGCGTCTGGTCCGGCTGGCATCGCCAGCAGCAGGGGCAGGAGCATATTGCGCTGGGCATGGTGCTCGGCGCGCGTGAACTGATCTGCGCCAGCGGGCGTTTCGCCGCAGGCTTGACGCTGGACATCACCGTTAAGCTGCTGATGCAGGACGAACGCTTCGGCAGTTTTGAATGCGCAATTTCCGCTAATGAAGAGACGCTGGCCACGGGCCGGGTCAACACCTTCCAGCCAAGCGCAGAAGAATTAACCTCGCTTTTTAATCAGGGATCTAACGCATGAGTCGTTCCGTACTGGTCACCGGGGCCAGCAAAGGCATAGGGCGCGCCATCGCCCGCCAGCTTGCCGCCGACGGGTTTACCGTAGGCGTGCATTACCATCGTGATGCCGCAGGCGCGCAGGAGACGCTGGACGCCATCACGCAGGCGGGCGGCAACGGCCGTTTACTCTCGTTTGATGTGGGCAACCGCGAACAGTGCCGCGAGGTGCTGGAACAGGACATTGAAGCCCATGGCGCATGGTATGGCGTGGTCAGCAACGCGGGTATCACCCGCGATGGCGCCTTTCCGGCATTGAGTGAAGACGACTGGGACAGCGTGATCCACACCAATCTCGACAGTTTTTATAACGTCATTCACCCCTGCATTATGCCGATGATTGGCACCCGTAAAGGGGGACGCATTATCACCCTATCGTCCGTGTCCGGCGTGATGGGTAACCGCGGGCAGGTGAACTACAGCGCGGCAAAAGCGGGCATTATCGGTGCCACCAAAGCGCTGGCGATTGAGCTGGCAAAACGCAAAATCACCGTGAACTGCATTGCGCCGGGGCTGATTGATACCGGAATGATTGAAATGGAAGAGGCCGCGCTGAAAGAAGCGATGTCCATCATTCCAATGAAACGCATGGGCCAGGCTGAGGAGGTCGCCGGGCTGGCAAGCTATCTGATGTCAGATATTGCGGGTTACGTCACCCGCCAGGTCATTTCCATTAACGGAGGAATGCTATGACGCGTCGCGTGGTGATTACGGGCATGGGCGGCGTGACCGCCTTTGGCGAAAACTGGCAATCCGTGTCCAGCAGGCTGCTGGCGTATGAAAACGCGGTGCGTAAAATGCCGGAGTGGCAGGTCTATGATGGCCTGCACACCCTGCTGGGCGCGCCGATTGATGATTTCACGCTGCCGGAACATTATACCCGCAAACGGATCCGCGCCATGGGCCGCGTGTCGTTGATGTCGACCCGCGCCACCGAGCTGGCGCTGGAGCAGGCGGGGCTGATTGGCGAGGCGGTGCTCACCAATGGGCAAACGGGTATCGCGTATGGCTCATCCACAGGCAGTACCGGGCCCGTCAGCGAATTCGCCACTATGCTCACCGAAAAGCACACCAATAACATCACCGGCACAACCTACGTGCAGATGATGCCGCACACCACCGCGGTGAATACCGGACTGTTCTTCGGATTACGTGGCCGCGTCATCCCGACCTCAAGCGCCTGTACGTCCGGCAGCCAGGCAATTGGCTACGCCTGGGAGGCGATTCGCCACGGCTATCAGACCGTTATGGTTGCGGGGGGCGCTGAGGAGCTGTGCCCGTCTGAAGCGGCGGTGTTTGACACGCTGTTTGCCACCAGCCAGCGTAACGATGAACCCAAAACCACCCCTACGCCATTTGATACGCAGCGCGATGGTCTGGTGATTGGGGAAGGCGCGGGTACCCTGATACTCGAAGAGCTGGAGCATGCCAAAGCGCGCGGGGCCACTATCTACGGCGAAATCGTGGGCTTTGCCACTAACTGTGATGCGGCCCATATCACCCAGCCTCAGCGTGAAACCATGCAGATTTGTATGGAGCAGTCGCTGGCCATGGCGGGATTAAGCGCCCTGGATATGGGGTATATCTCCGCACACGGTACTGCCACCGATCGCGGTGATATTGCTGAAAGCCAGGCCACTGCCGCTATCTATGGTGACAACGTGCCGATTTCATCGCTGAAGAGCTATTTTGGCCACACGCTCGGAGCCTGCGGCGCGCTGGAAGCGTGGATGAGTTTACAGATGATGCGTGAAGGCTGGTTTGCCCCGACACTCAATTTGAGGCAACCGGATGAGCAATGTGGTGCTTTAGATTATATTATGGGAGAAGCCCGCCAGATCGATTGCGAGTACCTGCAGAGCAATAACTTCGCGTTTGGCGGCATCAACACCTCGATTATCATTAAACGCTGGGCGTAACTATGTACCAGTTTGTACTGGGAAAAATACCCACCCTTTGCGCGGACCCGCTGGCGTCAACGTTCGCAGACAGCGCACCTCAGGGTGCTCGCAATGCCTCATGGCTGGCTGGCAGGATGCTGCTCGCCAGAGCGTTGTCCCCTCATCCGCTCCCCGACATTATTTACGGCGAGCAGGGGAAACCGGCCTTTGCGGAGGGCCATCCGCTGTGGTTCAACCTGAGCCACAGCGGTGACGATATCGCCTTGCTGATGAGCGATGAAGGCGAAGTCGGCTGTGATATCGAAGTGATTCGCCCCAGGAAGAACTGGCAGGCGTTAGCGAATGCCGTCTTCAGCATGACGGAGCATGATGAGCTTGAGCGCGAAGCGCCAGAGGAACGGCTTGCCGCCTTCTGGCGTATCTGGACGCGAAAAGAGGCAATCATCAAACAGCGTGGCGGTAGCGCCTGGCAGATTGTCAGCATCGACAGCACGGCGCCGTCGCACTCGGTCAGCCAGGTGCAGATCGGCTCACTCAGCCTGGCCGTTTGTACGTCGACCCCTTACACCCTGACCACCGAGTCGATTATCCACGTCGGGGCAGGAAAATCACCAGTACACCCAACATAATAAACACGACGCCGACCAGCCCGTGCCAGGAGAAGCTTTCTCCCCAGCCCGGTAGCAGAATCGCGGCGCCCCACACCAGGATATAGCTAAGGCTCAGCAAGGCATATGCTTTGCTGAGTGCCATGCGATGCAGCGCCAGGTACCAGCAGCCCATAGAAGCCACATACCCCATCAACCCCAGCAGCAGCGCGCCCGTGCCGGACGAGACGTGCCACAGCGCGGAAATAAACGTCAGAATCTCGCTGACCGGAGGCAGAGCCTGCATGGCATCGCGCAGCAGCAGCTGCGCGGCGCTGACTAACAGCACGCTGCATAAGGCCCAGAACGCTCCTTTCACAGGCTCCCTCCCAGGATAACAATCCCAATGATGATCAACCCCACCCCCAGCCAGTGATGCAAGGCGACGTTTTCACGCCAGAATACCTTCGCCGCCAGCGTCACCCAGACAAAATTGAGGCTCAGCATAGGGTAGGCAATGCCGACAGGCAGACTCTGCAGCACCACCAGCCAGACCAGCATCCCGCTGCCCAGCGCCAGCAGAGCCAGGCCAAGCCACAGCGCGATATGCACGCCACGCCGCCCGGCTTTCGCCGGACGGGTAGCCTGTTTCTGGCACAGCTGTCCTGCACAGCTGAGCAGGCTTGCCAGTATCAGCCAGATCCAGGTCATCACTTCGGCAGATACTGCAGGTAGGCCAGACGGCCCTGGATATACAGGCTGTCCGGTTCTGGCAGATTCGCCCGCGAAAGGTCATCGCGTTTTGACAGCAGAATCACCAGCGATACGCGTCCCTGCTGACGGTGCTCAGCCAGCCACTGCGCGAAGTCATCTTTACCGACAAAACGATCTTTCACATCAGGATAATCCAGCCCGTAGCGCAGTTCGCCGCTCTGACCAAACAGCGTGATGTCATTGCGCTTCAGCTCCCACGCCAGGCCAGCGGCCAGGCCCACGTTATTGGCCAAGACAAATCGGCTGTCCTGAAGCGGCTCGCGCACGGTGTCGACCAGCGACTGCGGCTGTTTGGAATCCACCACCAGGTTAGGAATGGCAAAACCGATCAGCAGCGCCAGGCCCGCAGGGCAGAGCGCCGCAAGCCACCAGCGCTGCTGACTCTGCCTGAACGTAAACCAGCCGACCGCGGCCCAGATGAGGAACGCGACCACCGCGCAGAACACTTTATACAGTTCAACCGAGGACCAGACCGGATGCTTAGCCAGCCCCCACGGAGAGACCACCAGCGCCGCCACCATGCCGATAACGCCAAACGCCAGGTTGATCCCGCCATTAATGCGTAACGCTCTGGCGCCCTTCTCCGCCGCGAGGCAGGCATAGCGCGCCATCAGGATCGCCAGCGGGGCAAAGCACGGCAGGATATAGGTCGGCAGCTTGCCTTTGGCGATGCTGAAGAACAGCAGCGGCATTATCACCCATCCCAGCAGATAGAACCCACCGCCCGCGTTTTGTCTGTCATGCCAGCCGAGACGAAACGCGCCGGGCAGCAGCGCCAGCCACGGCAGGCTACCCGCGATCAGGAACGGCACGTAGTACCAGAACGGGGCTTTGTGCTGCGCGTCGCTCTGGGCGAAACGCTGAATATGCTCAACCCAGAAGAAGTAACGCCAGAAGTCAGGCTCACGCTGCGCAATCGCCAGCCCCCATGGCAGAACAATCAGCACGCAGCTCAGGATCGCGAGCCAGCCAAAAATCAGCACCTCTTTCCAGCGCTTCTGGGCGATCACCCACGGCAGCACGCCAATCACCGGTACCGCCAGCGCCAGGAAGCCTTTGGTCATCACCCCCATCCCGCAGGCCAGCCCAAGCAGCACATAGCCCCCCGCTCTTCCGGCAACGGTCTGGGCCTGTGACGCCAGCCAGAAGCTGCACATCGCCGCCACCAGCCACAGGGTGATGATGGGATCCAGCACCGCATACGTGCCGATGCCATACACCAGAAACAGGGTCAGGAAGATCAGGCCGGAGAAAATGGCTGTCCGCTTATCCCGCCAGAGACGCCAGGCCATCCAGATGACCAGCAGCGCCGCTAAACCGGTGGAGAAGATAGACCCGGCGCGCACGGCGAGGTTCGTGTGCCCGAACAGCATCTGCCCGATGCTGTTGATCCAGTAGCCGGCAATCGGCTTTTCAAAGTAACGCAGCCCCAAAAAATGCGGGACAACCCAGTCTCCGGAGGCCAGCATTTCGCGGCTGATTTCCGCATAGCGCGTTTCATCAGGCTGCCAAAGCAGGCGGATATCAACCGGGATGAGGTAGTAAACGATAAACAGTGCGAGAAGCGCTAAGCCATAACGGGCTGTTTTCATTGGACCGGACTCACGGTTTGTTGATAGCCAAGCCAGCCTTCCCGGCCAGCCAGTTCATTGCGGACCACTTTGCCCACGGGGAGGGTGCTGAGGTCGTCTGGCAGCAGCTCGCTTAACGGGCAAAACGCAATGCCCTCCTGAGCGGCCATCGTCAGCAGTTCGTCGAAATCATGCTGATACGCAATCCCTTCCACTTCGGCATGGATGGTATACACCGGCGTACCGGCGTCACGATGAATGCGGTCCAGGATGTAGCGATTGAACTCATCAGCTTTCACCTCGCGCCCGACCACTTCATCCCAGGTGGGAAGCGTGACCGGAATTTGCACCGTACCGTAGCGATTTTCGCCCAACAGCGGCAAAAAGGGCCCGGTTCCGCGGCAATCGCTGTTGTAGCGAAACGCAAAGGCTTCTTTGGCCTTCACGACGCGCTGATCCGCACGCCATCCCGCCACGGCGGAGCAGCACACGGGCTGACCGATAATGGCCTCCAGCTCCAGCATCCCACGCTCGACCTCACGGGACAGGCGCGGGATATCCCAGACGCCCGCCCAGGCTTGCCAGGCATGGTGATCCCAGGCGTGCAGACCCACCTCATGATGCTGCGCCGCTTCACGGATAACCGCTTCATTACCCGCGCCGATGCGTCTGCCGGGCCAGGCGGTGCCGGCCAGCAAAATATCCCAGCCGTAGAGGGATGCTGCGCGCGAGCGCAGCATTTTGAACAGAAATGCCGGTTTAACCAGACGCCATAAATGGCGTCCCATGTTGTCAGGCCCCACGCTGAAGAAAATGCTGGAGCGCACGCCGTGCTTGCTCAGCAGTTCCAGCAGTTTGGGTACGCCGTCACGCGTTCCCCTGAAGGTGTCGACATCAATGCGTAAACCGACTTTTTTCATGAGACCTGTTCCGACAGCTCCACGGTGCGCAGGAAGAAATCAAGCGTTTCATCAATGGTTTGTTCCATCTTCACCGTCGGCGTCCAGTTCAGGCAGCGCTTCGCATTGCGAATGCTTGGCTTACGGTGCTCAACGTCCTGATACCCTTTACCGTAGTAGCTGCTGCTTTCCACTTCGCGGAAGCCGGCAAACGGCGGGAATTTATCGCGCAGCGGGTGGCGCTCAAAGCTGGCCAGCAGCATCTCGGCCAGTTCGCGAATGCTCGCTTCGTTGTCCGGGTTGCCGATATTGATGATTTCACCGTTGCAGCGGTTATCTTTGTTTTCGATGATGCGGAACAGCGCTTCGATACCGTCGCTGATATCCGTAAAGCAGCGTTTCTGTTTCCCGCCTTCGATAAGCTTGATTGGCGAGCCTTCCACCAGGTTCAGGATCAGCTGGGTGATCGCACGGGAGCTGCCGATACGCGCCGCGTTCAGGTTATCCAGACGCGGACCCATCCAGTTGAACGGACGGAACAGGGTAAAGCGCAGGCCCTCTTTCTCACCGTAGGCCCAAATCACGCGGTCCAGCAGCTGTTTGGAGACGGAGTAAATCCAGCGCTGCTTGTTGATCGGCCCGACCACCAGGTTGGAGGTGTCTTCATCGAAGTTCTTATCGGTACACATGCCGTACACTTCAGAGGTGGACGGGAAGATGATGCGCTTGTCGTATTTCACGCAGTCGCGGATGATCTTCAGGTTCTCTTCGAAGTCCAGCTCGAACACGCGCAGCGGGTTACGGGTGTACTCGATTGGCGTGGCAATAGCGACCAGCGGCAGCACCACGTCGCATTTTTTAATGTGGTATTCAATCCACTCGGAGTGGATGCTGATATCCCCTTCCACGAAGTGGAAGCGCGGGTTGTCGAGGAAACGGCTGATCGCATCCGCGCCAATATCCAGGCCGTAGATTTCGTAGTTATCGTCTTTGAGCAGACGTTCGGTCAGGTGGTTACCGATAAAACCGTTCACGCCGAGGATCAGCACGCGGGTACGGCGTTTGATGGCCACCACCGGCGCGCTGGTGATCAGCGCCCCGGCCACCAGCCCCAGCGACTGCGCCAGCTGGGTGCCCTGAACGTACAGACCGTTGTCGGTTTGGCCGGTAACGATCTCCAGCGCCTGCTCGCCGCAGCTCACAATCAGCGGGGAGACGGAGACGACGGTGCCCGGTTTTGCCGCCGGAATGTCGTCACGCACGCGGGATTTCCAGACGATGAACTTGCTGACGCCCGCAAAGCTGTAGGCGCCCGGCCACGGGTCGGTCACGGCGCGCACCAGGTTGTGCAGCTGGCGGGCCGGTTTGTTCCAGTCCAGACGACCATCTTCCGGCGCGCGGCGGCCAAAGCAGCTTGCCTTGCTCTCGTCCTGCGCGGTCTCGCTGAAGGTGCCGTTAAGGATGCCCGGCAGCGCATCGCGCAGCAGCGTCTGTGCCGTCGCGTTCAGCTTTTGATGCAGCTGCAGCGCGGTGTCGTCCGCATCAATAGCGACCTTCTGCTGCGCCACGATAGCGCCCGCATCCGCACGGCGCACCATGCGGTGCAGCGTCACGCCCGTTTCCGTTTCACCGTTCACCAGCACCCAGTTCAGCGGGGCGCGGCCACGGTAGGCAGGCAGCAGAGAACCATGAAGATTAAAGGCGCCTTTTGCAGCCAGGCCTAAGATCTCGTCGGAGAGCAGGTTGCGATAGTAGAACGAGAAGATGACGTCAGGCGCGAGGGCGCGGATGCGCTCCACCCACAGCGGGTGGTTGACGTCGTCTGGCGCATAAACCGGAATACCACGCTCGGCGGCGATACGCGCCACGGAGCCGAAAAAGTTATTCTCTCCAGCCGTGTCCGGATGGGTAAAGATTGCCGCAATGTCATAGCCCGCTTCCAGCAGGGCCTGCGTGCCCGTGCACCCCATATCGTGATAGGCAAATACAACAGCTTTCATGGGTGAATTTCCTCTTGAGATGCTTTGTGTTCCTGACGGACAACACGTTGAATAAAGTAGCGCGGACGCGCGCGAACGTCGTTATAGATACGGCCAATGTATTCACCGAGGAGACCCATCCCGACAAACTGGGCGCCGATGAACATAAACAGCACGGCAAAGAGCATAAAGACCCCTTCCGCCGCCCACTGCGGGCCAAAGACCAGTCGCAGCACCACCAGCAGAACGGACAGCGCAAAACCGGCCACGGCGATGATGCTGCCGAACACGCTCAGCAGACGCAGCGGCGTGGTGGTCAGGCAGGTAATGAGGTCGTACATCAGGTTGATGAGGCGCATAAAGCTGTACTTCGACTCCCCGTGCTCGCGCTCGGCGTGCAGGACCGGGATTTCCGTTGCCTTACGGGCAAAGGTATTCGCCAGAATCGGAATGAAGGTGCTGCGCTCGTGGCAATGCAGCATGGCGTCGACAATATGGCGGCGGTAGGCGCGCAGCATGCAGCCGTAATCGCCCATCGCTTTACCGGTCGTGCGCTGGATCAGACGGTTGATGGTGCGCGAGGCCAGCTTGCGGAACAGGCTGTCCTGACGGTTCTGACGTACCGTGCCGACCACGTCATAGCCTTCGTCGGCTTTGGCCACCAGGCGCGGGATCTCTTCCGGCGGGTTTTGCAGGTCCGCGTCCAGGGTGATGATCAGATCGCCCGTGACGTGGCTAAACCCCGCCATAATCGCCGAGTGCTGGCCGTAGTTACGGTTGAGCAGCACGGCAACGATGTGGCTGCCTTCGGCCTGCGCGGCTTCGGTCATCATCAGCGCGGAATTATCGCTACTGCCATCATCCACCAGCAGAATTTCGTAGGCCTTGCCCATCGTGTCGCAGGCGGCCGTTGTACGGCGGATCAGTTCGGGCAGGCTCTCCTGCTCGTTATAAACCGGGATGACCACGGATACTTTTTGTACAGGCGGTGCACTGAACATATCAATGTCCTGCAAGCTGATGGAGTGCGGTAATGACGCGGGTTGTGTCGTCATGAGTCATGTCCGGGAAAAGAGGGAGAGAACAAATACGCGCGCTATTCCATTCAGAATTCGGGAGCGATACATCAGGAAAACGCTCGCGGTAGTATTTTTGCGTGTGGGCCGCGCGGAAATGGAGGCCGGTACCGATGCCTTTCTCTTTCAGCGCCGCCATCAGGTTGTCGCGTGAGATCCCGCAGCGCGCTTCATCCACGCGAATAATAAACAGGTGCCAGGCGTGCACGTGCGGCCATGATGGAATGGTGAGCGGCTGGAACGGCGTATCGGCAAGCTCCCGCAGGTAGCGTTGTGCTATTTCCTCACGGCGCCTGTTGGCCTCTTTCAGTTTGCCTAGCTGCACCAGCGCCAGCGCGGCGTTGATGTCCGCCAGGTTGTATTTATAGCCCGGCGCGATCACTTCCGCCTGCGGCGCGCGGCCGTGCGTCTGGCGGTCATAGGCGTCTACGCCGAGGCCATGGAATTTCAGACTGCGGATCCGCTGTGCCAGCTGGGCATTATCCGTGACCACCAGGCCGCCTTCCGCGCAGGTCATGTTTTTAATGGCGTGGAAGGAGAAAATTGCCGTTCCTTTCCAGCCCACGTGACGGTTTTTGTAATACGTTCCGGCGGCATGGGCCGCATCTTCAATCACCGGAATACCGTGACGTTCACCGATGGCATGAATTGCGTCGATATCACACGGCGCGCCGGCATAGTGAACGGGAATAATGGCTTTGGTTCGCGGAGTAATAGCGGCTTCCACGGCTTCTGGCGTCACCATTAATGTATCTTTATCCACATCAATCATGACCGGCGTGGCGCCCAGCAATACGATCATATTCAGCGTGGAGACCCAGGTCTGGGAAGGGGTAATAACTTCATCGCCCGGGCCAATATCCAGCGCCATCAGCGTAACGTGCATGCCCGCGGTGGCGGAACAGACGGCAATCGCATGCTGATTCCCGGTAAGTTGACAGAATGCCTCTTCAAGTTGCTGATTCTTAGGCCCTGTGGTGATCCAGCCCGACATCAAAACGTCCTGAAGCGCCGCAATTTCCTCAGCGCCCATCGACGGCCGCGAAAAAGGCAGAAAATCACTCATTATTAATTTCCTTGCAATCAAAATGGCATGTTTTTGATATTAACCAAATGCCAGCCCGCTTATTTCAACGAACCATAAACTCATATCAAAGTAGCTCTCTTTCCTTAGGGAAAAATTAAGACAGCGTTTACAACGCTATAAGACAACTAGCAGCCAATTGAAAAACAACAAGTTAATTTTATATTAAATATTTTTGATGTGATCTTCCGCAACATTTTGAAATGGAAACATTTAAACCAATCCTCAACAAACAAAAAAAAATCCCGGCCATTTCAAAATAATATGAAATAGCCGGGAACTTTTCTATTTAGTTAATTGTCGCGCTTATTACAGGTTATCTGGAAAGTTTTTCGGTAATTCACTGGCCGCGCAGGCGATCACGCTTTCATTATTGGCACCGCAGTCGCGTACAAAGGTGATTGTGGCAAATTCATCAATC
This sequence comes from Enterobacter sp. SST3, assembly GCF_000286655.1. NCBI lineage: Bacteria > Pseudomonadati > Pseudomonadota > Gammaproteobacteria > Enterobacterales > Enterobacteriaceae > Enterobacter > Enterobacter sp. SST3. The sequence goes on from NZ_ALNS01000038.1 coordinate 112,131, forward strand.
ACTTCCGTTGGATACGCCGGGCCCGCATCACGGTAGCTGTTCATCAGTGGAATATGATCGTTCTGGAAGCAGACGGTTTTTTCCGGGTTGTTCATGACCCAGCGCGGGAAGAAGATGGTGCCGTGGAACAGTTTGTCGCCCAGGTTCACAATCAGGCTGACGTCGGTACCGGTTGGCTCGGTCCAGGAAATTTTATAGATGCTCTCCCCTACCCGCACGATGTAAGCCTGCTGATCTTTCACCCAACGGTTTGCCACCAGACCGCTGTGAATACGGTAATCCAGGGTCGTCTCATTTTTGACGTAAATCTCGTAGTTCCAGCCGTTGTCGTAGGTATAAACAAGGTGTTTGCCAACGAAGCCGCTTAAGTCGTGTTTGTCGAAGGTGTTCATAAGATGTCTCCTTTGTTTTGATGAGACGATCGTACCCCTTCAAAAAATGAATGAATAACGCTATGTTTTAATCAAATCCATCCAAATTTTAGATAAATTATGCATAAGACGACGCTGGAACAATGGTCTTTACTGGAAAGAGTGGTCGAGGCGGGCAGCTTTGCCCGAGCGGCGGAAGAAACGCACCGCAGCCAGTCTTCGGTGAGCTATAACCTGTCGCTGCTGCAGGAGCGGCTGGGCGTGGCCCTCCTGGTGCCGGAAGGACGACGGGCGGTGTTAACGCCGGCAGGAGAACTGCTGCTCAACCAGGTTAAACCGCTGCTGAAAGCCTTTTCGTACGTTGAGACGCGCGCAGCGGCCCTTCGCAACGGAATGCGCACGCGGCTGGATCTGGTGGTGGATTCCATTTTCCCCCGCCGCCGCCTGTTTGCCATTCTGCGCCAGTTCCAGCAGCAGTATCCGCAAACCCAGGTACGCCTCACCGAGGTGCTGGAAAACACCCGGGACGATGCCATTAACGACGAAGCCGATGTGATGGTCCTCACCCGCCGCCAGGACATGACCGGGCTCGGCGAATGGCTGATGAATATCGACTTTGTTGCCGTGGCCCACCATCAGCATCCTCTCTTTCACCTCGACGCGCAGCTTAACGACGACATGCTACGCCCGTGGCCGCTCATTCAGATTGCGGACAGTCAGCCCGCCGCGCGCGCGGCCGGTGAGTCATGGACCTTCTCCACCATCGATGCCGCCATTGAGGCCGTCCTCTCTCAGGTCGGCTACGGCTGGCTGCCGGAGGAACGCATCCAGACCCAGCTGGATCAAGGCATCCTGAAACGCCTGCCGCTGAGCCACGGTGCACGCAGAGCGACGCCGCTTCACCTGATTGTTAAGCGCTCCCTCGCCCCGCTTGACGAGCAGGTGGAGACGCTGCTGCGCCTTTTTAGCCAGGAGCCGTCATCCTCACCTGCTACGCTTTAAGGTCCGAACGTTAAAACGATAAGGAGCGGATGATGAAAATCGACTTTACGGGGAAAGTGGCGCTGGTGACCGCCTCAACCGGCGGGATCGGGTTCGCCATTGCCAGAGGGCTGGCAGAAAGCGGTGCCGAGGTGATCGTCAATGGCCGCAGCACGGAATCGGTGAATAAAGGCATTCAGCAGCTGCAGCAGGTGGTGCCGGGCGTGCAGGTGCGCGCCGCGATTGCCGATCTCAGCATGGCGGAAGGGGTCGAGTCGCTGCTCAAGGTAGCGAATAACGTCGATATTCTGGTTAACAATGCCGGGATTTACGGACCGCAGGATTTCTATGCCACCGACGATGAAACCTGGGAGCGTTACTGGCAGACCAACGTGATGTCCGGCGTGCGTCTGTCCCGCGCCCTGCTGCCAGGCATGGTGCAAAAGGGCTGGGGGCGGGTGGTGTTTATCTCCTCCGAGTCGGCCTGCAATATCCCGGCGGATATGATCCACTACGGCGTGACCAAAACGGCGCAGCTCTCCCTGGCGCGCGGGCTGGCAAAGTTCGTGGCGGGAAGCGGCGTGACGGTCAACAGCGTCTTGCCGGGGCCAACGATGTCGGACGGTTTCGCAGAGATGATGAAGGATGAAATCGAAAAAACCGGTAAATCGCTGGAGCAGCTGGCGAAAGAGTTTGTGATGGCCAACCGCCCCAGCTCGGTGATCCAGCGCGCGGCCACGGTTGAAGAGGTGGCCAATATGGTGATTTATGTCTGTTCGCCCCAGGCTTCCGCCACCTCGGGCGCGGCGCTGCGCGTCGATGGCGGCGTGGTAGATGACATCATCTGAGGCTGTCAGGCCGCACTGCCTGCAACCCGACGGGCAGTAATGTAGTGCGCCTGCCAGTAAGCATCCGTCAGGGTTGAGACCGTGACGCCCTGGCTGCTTGAGGCATGAATAAACTGGCTATTGCCAATATACACGCCGACATGCCTGCGGTTCGGACCCGTCTGGAAGAACACCAGATCTCCGGGCCTCAGGCGGTATTGCGTCACCTGCACCCCGCGGTGGATCTGCTCGCCGGTCGTGCGCGGTAAGTTAAGATGCGCCACATCGCTGAAAAGATGTTGCATCAGCGCGGAGCAGTCCACGCCGCGGCGCGTGGTTCCGCCCCACTGATACTGGGTCCCCTTCCACTTTTGGTATTGATCAAGGATGCGCGCGCGCAGCGGGCCCGTATCCTGTTGCATCAGTGCAGATTTCGCTGGCGAGACGGCCAGGTCACTGTTCATCGATAGCATCGACGCGGGGAGTTGAAAACTGAATGCAGAAAACGAAGCAAAACTTAACGTCAGGATTGAAATAAACGATCTAAGAGTCATATCAAGAAAGCAGTAGTGAGTGAGTTTTTCCTTACCTGTGGGGCCAAAGGGTTCCCCTGAATATCGTGCGATGTGGCGATAATATAGACAGATCGTTTTTTCACCAATTCTTATCGAGGCCAAAAATGGACTCACTTTGAGATCGCAAGATCGAGAAAAAAATGGTGGTGATGTAAGGACTGTCCTGGTAAAGCAGGTAAACTGATCCACAGAATGTGTATTTCAGCTAAGACGTATTTATGACCAATATGATTGCCGACGAGACGGTGGCGAAATCCAGCGTGCTCTCTGTCTTTGACTTTGATGGGACGTTAACACACCACGACAGCTTTATTCCTTTCCTGCGCTTTGCCTTCGGGAAACGCTACTTCGCGGGCCGTCTGGTGCGTATGGCGCTGCCCACGCTCCACTGCGTGCGTCGCAAGCTGACGCGCGATGAGCTAAAGGAAGTGCTGATCAAAACGTTCCTGACGGGCGTGGATGAACACTGGTTGCGCCAGCAGGCGGAAGCGTTTTGCGAAAAATACTGGAGCAAGCTGATGCGCCCCGAAGGGGTTCTGGCCGTGGCGGCCGAGGTGAATTCCGGTGCGGAGGTGACCATCTGTTCCGCGTCTCCGGCGCTGGTGCTTCAGCCGTGGGCTGACAAACTGGGCATTAAGCTGATTGGCACGCAGCTGGAAGTGAAAGACGGCAAGCTGACGGGGCGCATCACGGGCCATAACTGCCGCTGCGCCCAGAAGGTGGCCAGGCTGGAAAAAGTGTATGGCGATCTGAACGCCTATCACCTGCGCGCCTGGGGGGACACCCGCGGCGACCACGAGCTGCTGGCAGCGGCGCAGGATCCGCACTGGCGGCACTTCCACCCGCCGCGCAAGCGCCGGAATTCACCCATCAAGTAGCCTTTTTGCCGGGTGGCGGCTGCGCCTTACCCGGCCTACATTCGAAAGCGCCACCGGGCGGTACATCAGGCTTCTCGTTTACCCGGGAACATCACGCTCGCAATAATTCCCAGCGCCAGCACGCCCAATACCACAAACAGGCTGGCGGTCGCGCCAATGCTGTAACCGTGATGCCAGAAGTGATCGGTGGCATTTAACCCCAGCTTGAACGCCACGAAGAACAGCAGCAGCACCACCGCTTTCTCGAGATGCACCAGATACTGCTTCAGCGCTTCCAGCACGAAGTAAAGGGTACGCAGGCCGAGAATAGCGAACATCATGGCGCTGTAGATAATCAGCGGCTCGCGGCTGACGGCGATAATGGCCGGCACGGAGTCAAACGCGAACATCACGTCTGAGAGTTCCACCACCGCCACGCAGAGCAGCAGCGGGGTCGCATAGCGCTTCGCCTTCTTCACGCGCCCAACCATCACGTCCTGGTTTTCCGGCTTTTCAAGCTCCGCATCCACCTCTTTCTGCGTCAGAATAAAGGCGTTGCTGCTGATTTTCGGCCAGACCGGATAGAAGCGTTTCACCAGGCGATAGGCGAGATGACCCGAGTAATCTTCCACTTCGTCACTCTCTTCATTGCGTCGGAGCATCATTACCGCCGTCCAGCCGACGACCAGCGCGAAAATCACCTCGACGTAGGGCCCCAGACTTAACAGGCTGGTGCCGATAGCCACGAAAATACCGCGGAAGACAATCGCCCCCAGCACGCCCCAGTAGAGCACGCGGTGACGGTACTTATCCGGCACGCCGAACCAGGCGAAGATCGCCATCATCACAAACAGGTTATCGACGGAGAGCACCTCCTCCAGCGCATAACCGGTGAGGAACAGGCTCGCCATCTCGGCGCCGTGGTGAACGTACAGGAACCCGGCGAAGGCCATCGCCATCATGACCCAGAAGAGGGACCACATTGCGGCGCTTTTCAGCGAGATCGGTTTATCGTGACGGTGCATAAAGAGGTCGATAAACATCGCCCCAACGGCCATCACTACAAAGACAACAACGGTTTCCGTCGGGAAACCGAGATGAGCAGCAGACATACATAACCCTTTTATAGAGGCAAAGCACAGCACCATGCAGGCTGGCGTAAACCAGCAGAGAAAAAGGGTGGGCTGTTTATCACATCCACCCTCAAAACCGCAGCGCGACGGCCGCGTAAGGGGTGTACTTTACCTTACCAGATGGGGATTGCACATCTACCGTTTAGGCGCTCATGCCACGCAAACGCTGCAGCACTGCGACCAGAACCGCCACAGACCAACCTACCATCAATGCGCCCACCAGTCCTTCCACCCCGCCGATGAGCCGCCAGTGCTGGGGTAACGTGACGTCGCCGTACCCTACCGTCGCGTAGCTGACCAGTGAAAAATAGAAGCTGGTGTTCCAGTCATTAAACGCGTCGATGACAAAATAAAAGGCAGCAAACAGCCCGGCCTCCAGGAGATGGGCGAAAATCATAGAGATAACGATACCGACATTGCGTAAAACAATGCGTACCGCAGAATCGACGTCTAACGTGATGAATTTTAAAACGCCAAACATCCACAGCGAATGAATGACCACGGTTAGGGTAAGCAAAATAATAATGCTGAGTAGCTGCATGGTACGTGCTCTTACCAAAAGGAGTATGGCCCCGCGAGCGCGGCGGGGCATCTGGTCGAAGCTTAGTCGAAGGGAGAGGAAAAGTTGGTGCAATAATTGCGCTACGTGATTATTTCTCTGCCAGCACGTCCTGCTTGCGGCTGGCCAGCAGCCTTGAGCGATATCCGCAGCGCACTATCTGTGAGTCACCTCTTATTTACATCATTTAAACCTTCCATTAACTGGATAAAAAGAATGCGCCGTCGCTATAGTGGTTTTGTTTAATAAAACTAAGTTGTACCTAATAAAACAAAGAACACACCCTGCGAGGATACAATGACAGAACATTTACGTAACGGCGCGACCGCCACCGAGGACATAGAAAGAGAGACGATGCGGAAGGTGATCTGGCGTATTCTTCCGTTTCTGATTGTCAGTTACCTGGTCTCCATTATCGATCGCGGGAATATCGGCATGGCTTCGCTGCAGATGAATGAGGACCTTGGCCTCAGCAAAGCGGCGTTTGGCTTCGCCAGCAGCCTCTACTTCGTGGCCTATTTCCTGTTTGAGGTGCCGAGCAACCTGGCCATGCAGAAAGTCGGCGCCCGGCTGTGGATCCCGCGCATTATGATCAGCTGGGGCATCGTCTCCATGGGCATGGCGCTGGTTCAAAACACCACGTCGCTCTATATCGTCCGTTTTCTTCTCGGAGCAGCGGAAGCAGGCTTCTTCCCGGGTGTCGTGCTGTATCTGACCTGGTGGATCCCTGCCCGCTACCGCGCGCGCATTATTGCGTCCTTTATGGTTGCCATCCCGCTCGCTAACTTCATCGGCTCCCCGCTTTCCGGATTGATACTGTCGCTGGATGGCTGGCTGGGTCTTCGCGGCTGGCATCTGCTGTTCATCATTGAAGGCTTACCTGCGGTGCTGCTGGGTATTGCGGCCTGGTTTATTCTCCGGGATCGCCCTCATCAGGCGAAATGGCTCAGCGATGAACAGAAAAAGTGGCTGGAAACCACCCTTGAGACCGAACGTAGCCAGCAAAAGAACATTGGACACCAGACGACGTGGCAGCTGCTGAAGCATCGTCAAATCTGGCTGATGGCGCTGATTTACGCGGGCGCATCGTCCGCGGGCACCACTATTAGCGTCTGGTCTCCTCAGCTGCTGAAATCCTTCCATCTTGATAATCTGCAAACCGGTCTGTTTAACGCCATTCCTTACGGTCTGGCATCGGTTCTGATGATTGTCTGGGGACGACACTCCGATCGCACCAACGAACGCCGCTGGCATACTGCGCTGACGCTGTTCATGATTGCCGCCGGCGTGTTCGCTGCCTTTGTCAGCGTCTCGCTCTTTGCCACTCTCGCGATCCTGAGCATTATCCTGACGGGCGCGTATTCGATGAAAGGGCCTTTCTGGGCGCTGGCGTCCGGCTGGATGAGCAGCTCCTCGGCGGCGGCAGGGCTGGCCGCGATTGGCGCCATCGCGAACCTGATTGGCGGGGCGGTCATGGTAAATGCCTACGGCATGATCAGCGAGCAAACGGGCAGCTACACGCTGGCTATGCTTCCGCTGGCCGTGCTGTGCCTGGCCGGGGGTATCGCGGTACTCATTATGGGACGACAGGCACGCAACGCTCAGCTACACGAAAAACAGGTCACACATTCGTGATGACAGAAGCGGGACACATGTCCCGCTTCTGCGTTTAAAGATTTTCTTCCGCCGCGTCGCTCGTTTCACCAAAGAACTGCTGACAGAAGGACTTACTGGCTCCCATTTTCTGCGACAGACGGCTGGCCGCCACCTTCATCAACGGGCCTATCTCCTTCTCACGACGATCTTCCGTCAGCCGTGAGATGGGGCCGGTCAGGGCTAACGCCGCAACCAGCTTGTCGTGAACGCCGAAGACAGGCATCGCAAACGCCGCGGTGTGGGGATCGCGTGCGCCTGACGTGTAGAAAGGGAGTTCAGCGTCGCCCTCCGGCAGGCTCTCATTGAGCCCCCAGTGGCGCAAGACCTTACTGATGGCCGAATTATCGAGCGGGAACTGGCTGCCGGGAAGATTGCTGTGTCGCAGGCCGTGCGACGCTTCAGCGCGAAACAGGCAAAGGCGCTGCCCCCCCTCCAGCACATACCAGCTGGCGCTCTCCTGAGACGCCAGGGATAAGGCCTGAAGCTCTGGCTGAACCACCCGCGAAAGATGGAAAGATTGTTCATACAGCTTGCCGAGGTAAAGCAGACGTGGGCCAAGCGCATAATTGCCGTCTTCATGCCTGACGACGTAATTCATCCGTTCAAGAGAATTCATCAAGCGGTAAACCGTGGTTTTGTGATAACCCGACAGCTGTGCCAGCGCGGTCAGCGTCAGGCTCTCCTCTCCAGGACGGAAGCAATCCAGTAAAGCCAGCGCTTTTTCAACCGCTACAACGCCTTCATTCCCCATCATTATCTCCTTGTTAGCCCGGCAGTGAGTGTACCTCAAATTTTGTGAGTCACTTCGTGTTTACATCACAAACGCCACCTCGGGTCTGGCTAAAAGGAAAGCAACACCGCTATAGTTGTTTTGTTCTGTACACCTGCATTGTACTCAGTAAAACAATATGGAGGCATTCATGTCCGTTTCTGAAAAAAAACCGATTAATCGCCAGTTCGAACGCGTTTCTGCCGAGGACGTTCGTCGGGCTGCCGAGTATCAGGCCGCCATTCTGGCCGACGTGGCCGGTCGCCGCGGTACGCTTCACGGCCGCATCAAACCGCTGGCTCCTCACATGTCCGTTGCGGGTCCGGCCATCACCGTGGAAGTCCGTCCGGGTGATAATCTTGCGATTCATGCCGCGATGGCGGTTGCGCAACCCGGCGATGTCCTGATCGTCGATGGCAAAGGCGACCTGAGCTGCGCGCTGCTGGGCGAAATCATGGCCACTCAGGCTCAGGCGAGCGGCATTGCGGGCATCATTATTGACGGTGCTGTACGTGACGCCGATTCCCTGAGCAAAGGTCACTACCCTGTCTTTTCTGCCGGTCTGAACCCCTGCGGCCCGACAAAGTTAATTTCTGGCCGGGTGAATCATCCCATTTCAGTCGCCGGGGCGACGGTTCAGGCCGGGGATCTGGTTGTCGCGGATATCGACGGCGTGGTCGTCATCCCGCGCGATGAGGTTCAGCAGGTTATCGCGCTGGCAAAAGAAAAGCTGGAGATGGAGACCCGGCGTCTTGCCGCCATCCGTGAAGGCGATTTGCGTCCACACTGGCTAGATGACGCGCTTCGTAAGGCAGGTATGTTAGCCGACGGGGAGACGCTGTGATGGGGGGCAAAGACGTAATTCTGGTTACCGGAAGCGACCTGGCGGAGCAGGCCATGGTGATGCTGCAGGGCTTTGAGGTGGTGTTTGCGGGCCGCCAGCCGACAGAAGATGACCTGATCGCGCTGTGTGAACGACACAATCCCGTGGCGATTCTGGTTCGTTACGGCCGGATCACCGCGAAAGTCATGGATGCCGCCCCGGCTCTGCAGGTTATTTCCAAGCACGGAAGCGGGATCGATGTGATAGACCAGACGGCAGCGGCCGAGCGCAATATCGCCGTCCGCGCGGCCCCAGGCGCAAACGCGGCGGCAGTGGCTGAACATACCTGGGCGCTGATCCTCGCCTGCGCAAAGTCCGTGGTGCCGCTGGACAAGCGGCTGCGGGACGGGCACTGGGATAAGGCGACGCATAAATCCATTGAGCTGGAGGGATTAACCCTGGGGCTAATCGGGTTGGGCGCTATCGGCTCGCGCGTGGCAACTATTGGTCATGCCTTCGGCATGAAGGTGCTGGCTTACGATCCCTATGCTAAATCGATGCCTGCCCTGTGCGAACGTGCAGAGACGCTGACCGGACTTCTTTCCCGTTCCGATGTCATCTCTTTGCACTGTCCGCTAACCGATGAGAATCGGGGAATGATCAATAGCGAGGCGCTCGCACACTGCAAACGGAACGCCATTCTGGTCAATACGGCACGCGGTGGACTGATCCACAGTGAATCGTTACTGGCGGCGCTCCGGGATGGCACGCTGCACAGCGCAGCGCTGGACAGCTTTACCCAGGAGCCGCTGACGGCGCCGCACCTCTGGCAGTCCGTAGAAAACGTGGTGATTTCACCGCATATTGGCGGCGTTACCGCCGCGTCATACATCAAGATGGGGACCGTGGCCGCGGGCAATATTCTGGCCGTGACGGATGCCACCACCGTCAGCTCGTAAAGCCAAGCGTGACGAGTGGCAGCGCGCTGGTGTCACTTGTCTTCTGCCAGCGCCTGAGCACACGCCCAGGCACTTGCCCAGGCCCACTGGAAGTTGTACCCGCCGAGCCAGCCGGTGACGTCCATCACTTCACCGATGAAGTAGAGCCCCGGCACGTTCCGCGCTTCCATGGTACGGGAAGAGAGTTCATTCGTGTCGACTCCGCCCAGCGTGACTTCCGCCGTGCGGTAGCCTTCCGTGCCGTTTGGCTGCACGCGCCAGTTTGTTAGCGTCTCGACCAGCGTTTCCTGCTCGCGGCTGTTAAGCTGCTTTAGCGACACGTCGGGGATCTGCCCCAGCACCTGCAAACATTCCACCAGACGCTTCGGCAGCTGCATTGCGAGGGTGTTTTTCAGGCTTTGATTCGGGTGCGCGGTACGCTGCTCGTTGAGGAAGGCATCGAGATCGCAGTCCGGGAGCAGGTTAACCGTGACAAACTCTCCCGGCTGCCAGTAGCTCGAGATTTGCAGGACCGCCGGGCCGGAGAGGCCGCGATGGGTAAAGAGCAGGTTTTCGCGAAACACCGTGCCGTCTTCGGCGGTGATAACGGCGGGAACGGACACGCCAGACAGCGTCTGAAGCTGTTCCAGAAGCGGTTTATGCAGCGTGAACGGCACCAGCCCGGCGCGCGTAGGCAGGACTTTCAGGCCAAACTGCTCGGCGATTTTATAGCCGAACGGGGAAGCGCCCAGCCCCGGCATAGACAGGCCGCCGCTGGCAATCACCAGATTATCGGCGCTGACGGTTTCACCGTTGAGCTGCAGCGTGTAGCCCTGGTCATCGCGGGAAACGTCCAGCACTTCGGTGCGCAGGCGCATGACCACGCCGCCCTTCTCGCACTCGGCCACCAGCATATCGACAATCTGCTGGGCGGAGTCGTCGCAGAACAGCTGGCCCAGCGTCTTCTCATGCCATGCGATACCGTGCTTACCCACCAGGTCGATAAAGTCCCACTGGGTATAACGCGCCAGCGCAGATTTACAAAAATGACGGTTTTGGCTCAAATAGGCCGCGGGTTCAACATACAGGTTAGTAAAGTTGCAGCGCCCGCCGCCGGACATCAGGATCTTGCGGCCTGGCTTTTTACCGTTATCCAGCAGCAGCAAGCGACGACCCGCCTGTCCGGCCATTGCCGCACAAAACATACCCGCCGCACCGGCGCCAATTACCACGGCATCAAACCTTTCCACGTCAAAACCCTCGTTGTTAACTGCCGCGGATTGTAAAGTTTCCTCTGTGGTCACACCAGCGTAAAAAGATATTACAAAGCCATTCCATTGAAATTTAAAGAATATCCTTTCAGGCACTTTTCTCAAATCAGGTGGTATGTCAAAAAAAGTCTATATTTCACTTTGCCCGTTGCGCATTTGTCCTGGATAATGCGCCGCGTTCATGTCCTCAAAATGGCGTAACGTCCTATGCTACATTTGTTTGCCGGCCTGGATTTACATACCGGGCTTTTACTCTTGCTTGCTCTGGTTTTTGTACTGTTTTACGAAGCGATCAACGGCTTCCACGACACTGCAAACGCAGTAGCGACGGTTATCTACACTCGCGCAATGCGATCGCAGCTTGCGGTTGTTATGGCGGCGGTATTTAACTTTTTTGGTGTCCTCCTGGGCGGACTGAGCGTTGCGTATGCGATTGTGCATATGCTGCCAACAGATCTGCTGCTTAACGTAAGTTCTGGCCATGGCCTCGCTATGGTGTTCTCAATGCTGCTTGCTGCAATTATCTGGAACCTCGGTACCTGGTATTTCGGCCTGCCTGCATCCAGTTCTCACACCCTCATCGGCGCGATTATCGGTATCGGGTTAACCAACGCCCTCATGACCGGTACATCGGTTGTTGATGCGTTAAATATCCCGAAAGTACTGGGGATCTTTGCCTCTCTCATCGTCTCCCCTATCGTGGGTCTGGTGGTGGCGGGCGGGCTGATCTTCATCCTGCGTCGTTACTGGAGCAATACCAAAAAACGCTCCCGTATTCACCTGACGCCGGCAGAGCGTGAAAAGAAAGACGGCAAGAAAAAGCCGCCATTCTGGACGCGTATTGCCCTGATCATTTCCGCTATCGGCGTGGCTTTCTCACACGGCGCGAACGATGGTCAGAAAGGCATTGGTCTGGTGATGCTGGTACTGATCGGCGTTGCTCCGGCAGGCTTCGTGGTTAACATGAACGCCTCCGGCTACGAAATCACCCGTACCCGCGATGCGGTCAACAACGTTGAAACTTATTTCCAGCAGCACCCTGAACTGCTGAAAAAAGCGACCGGCGTTGACCAGTTAATCCCGTCTCCGGAAGCCGGTGCCACGACTGCACCTGGCGAATTCCACTGCCATCCGGCTAACGCGATTAACGCGCTGGAACGTGCCAAAGGCATGCTGGGCAATATCGAAAGTTATGACAAACTGACCGTTGAGCAGCGTGGTCAGCTGCGTCGCATTATGCTGTGCATCTCTGATGTGACGGATAAAGTGGCGAAGCTGCCAGACGTGAATGCTGACGACCAGCGTCTCCTGAAGAAACTGAAAGGCGATATGCTCAATACCATTGAGTACGCGCCAATCTGGATCATCATGGCGGTCGCACTGGCACTCGGTATCGGTACGATGATCGGCTGGCGCCGCGTGGCGACCACCATCGGCGAGAAGATCGGTAAGAAAGGCATGACCTATGCGCAGGGTATGTCCGCGCAGATGACGGCGGCAGTGTCTATCGGTCTGGCGAGCTACACCGGTATGCCGGTATCCACCACCCACGTACTCTCCTCGTCCGTGGCAGGTACCATGATTGTTGACGGTGGCGGCCTGCAGCGCAAAACCGTAACCAACATTCTGATGGCCTGGGTGTTCACCCTTCCGGCATCCATCCTGCTGTCTGGCGGGCTGTACTGGATTTCGCTGAAGCTGATTTAATCGGTTAAAGGCGACAAAAAAGCGGGTCAGGAAACTGACCCGCTTTTTTTATGCTCAGTGCCAAATCATCAATGCAATCATACTGACGACGACCAGCCCGCACAGGGCACTGGTCAAAATGAACTGACGACGCAGGCGCTCGCAGCGACGGATAAATTCTTCATCGTGATGATCGCGGTAGCGCTGGTAGTAGATATATCCCACCAGACGCATCTGTTTGCTGGGCTGTCCATGCGAGGTGAAGAACCCTCCACCGTCCACATACTGATAAAGCAACGGATCGCAACCACGAAGTACCACTAACAGCGCACGTAACGATGAGAAGTAGCGCGCCATATTCACTATGCAAACTACGCATAACGCCCAAAACAATGCGACGGTGCTAATCATACATCCTCCCCGGCGTCCGCCCACGAAGCAAGGCTTCTGAGCTACCGCACCCCAATGCCCTGACAGACAGTTCAGTGAAAGAATGACCAAAAGTCGATCCGGTTCGCGTTTTAATATCCGAACGGCTCATTTAATAGTGTAGGAGATCCGTTAATTTTTTTGCCACAAGGTTAATCGTTATCAACACCAAAGCTTGAAAAATATGTTTAACTGGGCCGTAATGAAAGCATCAGACGACGGCTTTCCCATTTAGTCATCGATAACTTAAGGAAGGAGTAACACTATGGCTTACAAACACATTCTCATCGCGGTAGACCTCTCCCCGGAGAGCAAAGTGCTGGTTGATAAAGCGGTATCCATGGCACGTCCCTACAACGCGAAAGTTTCGCTGATTCACGTTGATGTGAATTACTCCGACCTCTACACCGGTCTGATCGACGTCAATCTGGGCGATATGCAGAAGCGTATCTCCGAAGAGACGCACCACGCCCTGAGCGAACTGTCCACTAACGCAGGCTACCCGATTACCGAAACCCTGAGCGGCAGCGGCGACCTGGGCCAGGTACTGGTTGATGCGATCAAGAAATATGACATGGACCTGGTGGTGTGTGGTCACCATCAGGACTTCTGGAGCAAGCTGATGTCTTCCGCGCGCCAGCTGATTAACACCGTTCACGTGGATATGCTGATTGTTCCACTGCGTGACGAAGAAGACGAGTAAGTGCAAAAAAGCCCGGTGGCGCTAACGCTTACCGGGCCTACAAACGGCACTAACTGTAGGCCGGGTAAGGCGAAGCCGCCACCCGGCTTTTTTTATTCCGGCGTGCCTGAGTAGATATCAAACCGGTGCCCTTTGGTGGTCACCGCATTGGTCGTGGCAACGTCCGCCAGCGGCGGCGCATAGTCAGGGCGCTTCACCACCACCCGCTTCGTCGCCAGCTGGCGAGCCGGCGCCAGCAGGCCATCCGCGTCCAAATCAGGCCCCACCAGAGACTGAAACACCCGCATCTCTTTCTTCACCAGCGCGCTTTTCTGCTTGTGCGGAAACATCGGGTCGAGATAGACCACCTGCGGGCGCGGGCTGATATCGGTCAGCGCCGTCAGGCTCGAGGCGTGGATCAGCTGCAATCGTTCCTGCAACCACGGGCCGATTTCCGGGTCCGCGTAGCCACGGCTCAGACCGTCGTCGAGCAGGGCCGCCACCACCGGGTTACGTTCCAGCATCCGCACCCGACAGCCGACAGACGCCAGCACAAAGGCATCGCGCCCCAGCCCCGCCGTGGCATCGACCACGTCCGGCAGATAGCTTCCTTTAATCCCAACCGCTTTAGCTACCGCTTCGCCGCGACCGCCACCGAACTTGCGCCGGTGCGCCATCGCGCCACCGACAAAATCGACGAAAATCCCGCCGAGCTTCGGTTCGTCGCGCTTGCGTAACTCCAGATGCGCTGTCGTCATCACCAGCGCCATCGGGTTTTCATCATCGTGCTCCAGCCCCCAGCGGGCGGCCAGAACAGATAAGGCGCCGTCTCCGGCGCCCGTTTCATCCAATAAGCAGATCTTCACGTAACAATCAGCCTTTGATCCCGTAATGCTCAAGCATCGCATCCAGCTGCGGCTCGCGTCCGCGGAAGCGTTTGAACAGCACCATTGGCTCTTCGGAACCGCCGCGGGTCAGGATATTGTCGAGGAACGACTGGCCAGTTTCACGGTTGAAGATCCCCTCTTCTTCGAAACGAGAGAAGGCATCCGCCGCCAGCACGTCGGCCCACAGGTAGCTGTAGTAACCCGCCGCGTAACCGCCTGCAAAGATATGGCTGAACGCGTGCGGGAAGCGGCCCCAGGTTGGCCCGGGAATAACGGCAACCTGCTTTTTAATCTCGGCCAGGGTTTCAAGAATTTTCGCGCCCTGCTCGGGGCTGAACTCGGCGTGCAGGCGGAAATCGAACAGGCCGAACTCCAGCTGACGCAGGATAAACATCGCCGCCTGGTAGTTCTTCGCTGCCAGCATTTTATCCAGCAATTCTTTCGGCAGCGGTTCGCCGGTCTCATAGTGACCGGAGATAAACGCCAGCGCGTCCGGCTCCCAGCACCAGTTTTCCATAAACTGGCTCGGCAGTTCGACCGCATCCCACGGCACACCGCTGATGCCTGCCACGCCTGCGGTTTCGATGCGGGTCAGCATATGGTGCAGACCGTGACCGAACTCGTGGAAAAGGGTGATCACTTCGTCGTGGGTAAAGAGTGCAGGTTTGCCGTTTACCGGACGGTTGAAGTTACAGGTCAGGTAGGCGACCGGCTTCTGCAGAGAACCGTCTGCTTTACGCATCTGGCCCACGCAGTCGTCCATCCACGCCCCGCCGCGCTTGTTCTCACGCGCGTAGAGATCGAGGTAGAAGCTGCCGCGCAGTTCGTTTTTCTCGTCATACAGTTCGAAGAAGCGCACGTCCGGATGCCAGACGTCGATATCGGTACGCTCTTTGGCGGTGATGCCATAGATGCGCTTCACCACTTCAAACAGGCCGTTAACGGCTTTGTTTTCCGGGAAATACGGGCGCAGCTGCTCGTCGCTGATGCTGTAGAGGTGCTGCTTCTGTTTTTCGCTGTAGTAAGCAATGTCCCACGGCTGCAGCTCGTCCACGCCGAACTCCGCTTTCGCGAAGGCGCGCAGCTGGGCCAGCTCTTTTTCACCCTGAGGACGGGCGCGTTTCGCCAGATCGGTCAGGAAGTCGAGCACCTGCTGCGGATTTTCCGCCATTTTGGTGGCGAGAGATTTATCGGCGTAGTTTTCAAAGCCCAGCAGCTGGGCCAGCTCGTGGCGCAGGGCGAGGATTTCCGCCATGACCGGGCTGTTGTCCCACTTACCGGCATTCGGCCCCTGATCGGAGGCGCGGGTGCTGTAGGCGCGGTACATCTCTTCGCGAAGCGCCTGGTTGTCGCAGTAGGTCATCACCGGCAGATAGCTCGGGATATCCAGAGTAAGCAGGAAGCCGTCCTGCTCTTTCGCCTCGGCCTGCGCTTTTGCCGCCGCCAGGGCGCTTTCCGGCATGCCGGAAAGCTCCGCTTCGTCGGTGATCAGCTTCGTCCAGCCCATGGTGGCGTCGAGCACGTTGTTGCTGTACTGGTTGCCCAGCTCGGACAGGCGCGCGGCGATTTCACCGTAGCGGGTCTGCTTCTCTTTTGGCAGGCCAATCCCGGACAGCTCAAAATCACGCAGGGCGTTATCGACTGATTTTTTCTGCGCCGTGTTCAGTTCGGCATAATGGTCGCCGTCGCGCAGGTCGCGATAGGCTTTGTAGAGCCCTTCGTGCTGACCGACCCAGGTGCTGTACTCAGAGAGCAGCGGCAGGGTTTGCTCGTAGGCTTCGCGCAGCTCCGGGCTGTTTTTTACCGAGTTCAGGTGGCTCACCGGGGAGAAGATGCGCCCCAGCACGTCGTCCACTTCGGCCAGCGGCTGACACAGATTTTCCCAGGTGTACGGCGCGCCCTGCGCTACCACGCTTTCTACCGCCGCGCGGCAGTTGTCCAGCGATTGCGTAACGGCTGGAACCACATGCGCGGGGAGGATTTTAGAAAACGGCGGCAACGAAAAAGGCGTCAGTAATGGATTGGTCATAAACGCTGTCCTGTTGAATAAGATGAATGAAGCGCGCATCCGGCGCTGTGCATATGCGATCTAGAATGGGGTTAAGTGTAGAGGATTTCAATGCCGGACGTTGTCGAAAAGAGCCCGGTGGCGCTGCGCTTACCGGGCCTACGGGTAATCTGCGCCGTTCTGCTGTAAACTGTGGCAAATCGTCAATTCAGCGGAATATCATTACCCATGCTCAGTTATCGCCACAGCTTCCACGCAGGCAACCACGCCGACGTCCTTAAACACACCGTTCAGAGCCTGATCATCGAATCGCTCAAAGAGAAGGAGAAGCCGTTTCTCTATCTGGACACCCACGCGGGCGCGGGCCGTTATCAGCTGAGCGGTGAGCATGCCGAGCGTACCGGTGAATATCTGGAAGGGATCGCCCGCATCTGGCAGCAGGACGACCTGCCTGCCGAGCTGGAGCCGTACATCGGCGTGGTGAATCACTTCAACCGCAACGGCCAGCTGCGCTACTACCCGGGATCCCCGCTGATTGCCCGCCAGCTGCTGCGCGAGCAGGACAGCATCCAGCTGACCGAGCTGCACCCGAGCGACTTCCCGCTGCTGCGCTCTGAATTTCAGAAAGACAGCCGCGCCCGCGTGGAAAAAGCCGACGGCTACCAGCAGCTGAAAGCCAAGCTGCCGCCGGTCTCCCGTCGTGGCCTGGTGCTGATCGACCCGCCGTACGAAATCAAAACCGACTATCAGGCGGTGGTGACCGGTATCCACGAAGGCTACAAACGCTTCGCCACCGGGACATACGCCCTGTGGTATCCGGTGGTGCTGCGTGCGCAAATCAAACGCATGATCAAAGACCTGGAAGCGACCGGCATCCGCAAAATTCTGCAGATCGAGCTGGCCGTGCGTCCGGACAGCGACCAGCGCGGCATGACCGCCTCGGGCATGATCGTCATTAACCCGCCGTGGAAGCTCGAAGCGCAGATGAACAACGTGCTGCCGTGGCTGCACAAAACGCTGGTGCCAGCCGGTACGGGCCATACCTCCGTCAGTTGGATCGTGCCGGAGTAATCGCAGCCATCGGTGGAAACTATTGATTTCAGGTATACAATCGCGGCAATTCACGATTAAGGACAAAAGCTATGACTAAGCATTATGACTACATCGCCATCGGCGGCGGCAGCGGCGGCATCGCCTCCATCAACCGCGCGGCCATGTACGGCCAGAAGTGCGCGCTGATTGAAGCCAAAGCGCTGGGCGGCACCTGTGTGAACGTGGGTTGTGTACCGAAGAAGGTCATGTGGCATGCGGCGCAAATCCGTGAAGCTATCCACATGTATGGCCCGGACTACGGCTTTGACACCACCATCAACCACTTCGACTGGGACAAACTGATCGCCAGCCGTACCGCCTACATCGACCGTATTCATACCTCCTACGACAACGTGCTGGGCAAAAATAACGTCGACGTTATCCACGGTTTCGCTCGCTTCGTTGATGCGAAAACGATCGAAGTGAACGGTGAGACGATCACCGCCGATCACATCCTGATCGCTACCGGCGGTCGTCCAAGCCACCCGAACATCCCGGGCGTGGAATACGGCATCGACTCCGACGGTTTCTTCGAACTGCCTGCCCTGCCAAAACGCGTTGCCGTGGTGGGCGCGGGTTACATCGCGGTGGAGTTGGCTGGCGTGATTAACGGTCTGGGTGCCGAAGCGCACCTGTTCGTGCGTAAACACGCGCCGCTGCGCAGCTTCGATCCGCTGATTGTTGATACACTGGTTGAAGTGATGAACACCGAAGGTCCAACACTGCATACCAACGCCGTGCCAAAAGCGGTCGTAAAAAATGCAGACGGCAGCCTGACGCTGGAGCTGGAAGATGGCCGCAGCCAGACCGTCGATTGCCTGATCTGGGCGATTGGCCGTGAACCGGCGAACGATAACTTCAACCTGGGCGTGACCGGCGTGAAAACCGACGAAAAAGGCTATATCGTCGTCGATAAATTCCAGAACACCAGCGTACCGGGCATTTACGCGGTCGGCGACAATACCGGTGCGGTTGAGCTGACCCCGGTGGCCGTTGCGGCGGGTCGTCGTCTTTCCGAGCGCCTGTTTAACAACAAGCCGGACGAGCATCTGGACTACAGCAACATCCCGACCGTGGTCTTTAGCCACCCACCAATCGGCACCGTCGGCTTAACCGAGCCGCAGGCGCGCGAGCAGTATGGCGACGACCAGGTGAAAGTGTATAAATCCGCGTTTACCGCGATGTATACCGCCGTTACCTCCCACCGTCAGCCGTGCCGCATGAAGCTGGTCTGCGTCGGCCCGGACGAGAAGATTGTCGGTATCCACGGCATTGGCTTCGGCATGGATGAGATCCTGCAGGGCTTTGCGGTAGCGCTGAAGATGGGCGCGACCAAGAAAGATTTCGACAATACCGTGGCGATCCACCCAACGGCCGCCGAAGAGTTTGTCACCATGCGTTAATGCATAAGCCCCTCTCCGGAGGGGCTTTTTTTATTCACATTCATAAATCGTTGCAAAACGAATGCTCCGAAAAGAGTGATCTACCGCACATATCCCTCCACATCTACCGAAGCGAATGTCTACGCTTATAAGACGCCCGGATAAACCTGTCTTTTGAACACACAACCGGAGGTCCCTATCACCATGTTCAACCAGAAACTACAGGCTACCGAGAACATCGAATTCGAGATTGCAGAAGAGCTGCGCTACGAGACCGATCCCTGCGAGTTGAAACTGGATGAAATGATTGAGGCGGAGCCGGAACCCGAGATGATCGAGGGGCTACCCGCCTCCGATGCACTGACGCCCGCAGACCGCTATCTTGAACTGTTTGAGCACGTGCAGTCCTCGCGCCTGTTCACGGACAGCAAAACCTTTCCCGACTGCGCGCCGAAGATGGATCCGCTGGATATCCTGATCCGCTACCGCAAAGTCAGACGCCACCGGGATTTCGACCTGCGCCAGTTTGTGGAAAACCACTTCTGGCTGCCGGAGACCTACAGTACGGAATATGTTTCCGACCCCGGTCTGTCCCTCAAAGAGCACATTGACAGCCTGTGGCCAGTGCTGACGCGCGAGCCGCAGGATCATATTCCCTGGTCTTCCCTGCTGGCGCTGCCCCAAGCCTATATCGTTCCCGGCGGACGATTCAGCGAGACCTACTACTGGGATTCCTATTTCTCCATGCTGGGGCTGGCGGAGAGCGGTCGTAACGATCTGCTGAAATGTATGGCGGATAACTTCGCCTGGCTGATTGAACGCTACGGGCATATTCCCAACGGCAACCGTACCTATTATCTCAGCCGCTCCCAGCCGCCGGTCTTTGCGCTGATGGTGGAATTGTTTGAGGAGGACGGCGTGCGCGGTGCGAAACGCTATCTGGAACACCTCAAAATGGAGTACGCCTTCTGGATGGACGGCGCGGAGTCGCTCCTGCTTAACCAGGCCTACCGCAGCGCCGTGCGTATGCCGGACGGCTCGTTGCTCAACCGCTACTGGGATGACCGTGATACCCCGCGCGATGAATCGTGGATTGAGGACGTGGAAACTGCCCGCCATTCGGGCCGTCCGCCAAACGAGGTGTATCGCGACCTGCGCGCCGGGGCGGCGTCCGGCTGGGACTATTCCTCCCGCTGGCTGCGCGATCCGTCGCGGCTCGCCAGCATCCGCACGACGCAGTTTATCCCCATCGATCTGAACGCCTTCCTGTACAAGCTGGAAAGCGCAATCGCCAACATCTCGGCGTCGAAAGGGGATAAAGAGACGGCAGACCTGTTCCGCCAGAAAGCCAGCGATCGCCGCGAGGCAGTGAACCGCTATCTGTGGGACGAGGAGAGTGGCTGTTACCGCGATTACGACTGGCGACGCGAAGAGCTGGCGCTGTTTTCTGCCGCCAGCATTGTGCCGCTGTATGTCGGCATGGCGACCCATGAGCAGGCCGAGCGCCTGTCGGATGCGGTCAAAGCGCGACTGCTGACGCCGGGCGGGATTCTGGCGACCGAGTACGAAACCGGCGAGCAGTGGGATAAACCCAACGGCTGGGCGCCGCTGCAGTGGATGGCGATCCAGGGGTTCAAGCAGTACGGCAACGACTCGCTGGGGGATGAAATCGCCTGGAGCTGGCTGCATACGGTGAACCATTTTTATCAGACGCATCATAAGCTGATTGAGAAGTACCACATCGCCAGCAGCACGCCGCGCGAAGGGGGCGGGGGTGAGTATCCGCTGCAGGATGGTTTCGGCTGGACGAACGGCGTGGTGCGGCGGCTGATTGGGTTGTATGGGGAGCCTTGAATAGGGTGCGGTCTGGTGCCCTCACCCCGGCCCTCTCCCACGGGGAGAGGGAGGAGAAATCAGCGAATCACCTCATAAATGGCGCTCTGAATAGACTGCCATTTTTTGGTGGTGGCATCCGGCTGTGACTTCGCACGGCGTGTGGCCATGTCGAGATCGTGCTGCTGGCGTTTCACCACCGCTGGCACGGTGCAGAAAGCTTTGAGGTACTCTTTACGTACCGAGGTCAGAGACTCGCCGTTCGACATCGCGTGGCTGAGCGTGTTGATGAAGCGCCGACACGGCTTCTCTTCCACCATGTTTTGCCGGTAGCGTAGCATCAGCTCCAGCACGTCGTCATAGCCTGCCGACATCGCCTCTTCGGTCCAGGACAGCTTCCAGTCCATACCGCCCTGCAAAAAGAGCTGGGTCACGCGGGTGTCGTTGCGGTTAATGGCCGAGCGGAAATTATTCTCGTCCCAGGTCACTCCCATGCGCGTGAGCGTTTCGCGCGAGGAAGGCGTCTCACGCATTTCCTGTGGCGGCGCCGCTTCAGCCGCGCTGACGGCCGCAGGCTGCGGTTTACTGCTGGTCACCAGCCAGAAGCCTCCCGCCACGATGGCAATCACCATGACGCCAACTGCTCCCCATAACGCACCGGAAATGAGCTGCTCGCGTTGTTCGGGGGTGCGCGGCGCGCGCTGGGTCGGCTTTTCAATGGTGTCACGGACTTCAAACAGATCCCCACCGGTGACCCGATCCATTTTCTGCGCCTTTTCCCAGAAGGTATGCAGTTCGCTGGCATCTACCGCCATGAATCCCGCCGGATTGACGCGCGTTCTCCCCTCTTCAAACGCGCGTTGAACGGGCCGCGCGATCTGCGCGTAGTAGTTATCCAGCAGCTGGATTTGCGCCGAGCTTAACGTTTTCTGGACGGTGATGTTGTTACGGATTTGCCGAATGTCATCGAGGAAGGTTTGCAGCGTTTTACGCGGTTCAACCAGCAGCGTCAGCATGGACGGGTCGCTGAACAGCGAAGCGTAATAGCGGCTGAACTCTTTTTTATCCACCAGCATTTGCGCCAGTTCGCTGAACATCATGCCGCTCAGGACATCGTTGATCTCGCCCAACTTCAGCCAGCGCCGTACGCGGTCGGCGTTAAACAAAGTCTTGAGATGGTTATTCAGCCTTACCTGATCGGGCCAGGCCTGCTGGATGAGCCCTTTTATCATGAGCTCTATCGCCCGCACCTGCTTATGCGCCTGCTGCTGCTGGAGTTCGCTGCCCGGAGCCAGCTCCGTGCTGTAGGTCAACAGCGGCTGCTGCAGGCGAAGGTGCTCCAGCGCGGTGACAAAGCGCATCGCCGCAATCAGCTGGTTTTCACTCACATCCTGTCCGCTTTCATACTGCGGCACGCGCTGCTGCAGCAGGCGCAGCTGGAGCGTAAATTCCGACATCTCGGCATCATTCAGGTTGAGTTTTTTCGCTACGGCTCCCCAGCCGCCCAGGGCTAATCGCGCGCTGTCCAGTTGTTCCAGAAACCAGCGTGGATCTTTGCCCTCAGAAGCATGTACATTCAGAAGAAGCAAAATTTCCACCGACGCATGGCGAATGACCGCCAGACAGTGTTCGAACTGTTCGCGAATATGATGTGATGTGCTGAGAGTCATTGTTTTCCTTAAGCGACAACGAAGACATCCGGATTGGCACGTAACGGCCTTTTTTCTTTTTATTTATACGCGGTTAACCATACCTGACTTTCTGTTGAAATAAAGTGACAACCCTAAAATCATTTAAAATGTTTCAGGAGAATCTGAATGCCGGTTTTAATTACCCCTCGCCTGAACTGCTCGCCTTTACAAGAAGAAGACTGGCCCTTTTTTCTGGCGCTACAGCAGCATCCCGACGTCATGCGCTTTGTGGCGAAAGACCGCCCCGTCGCGGCGATCCGCGAGGCGTTTGATTCGCGCCTGACGCCCTGGACGCCAGGGAGCGCGCACTGGCTGTGCCTCGTCGTGCGTGACGCCGCTTCCAGGGCTCCGTTGGGCGTCACCGGGTATATTCATCGGGAGGAGGATTGCGCTGAGGTCGGTTTTCTTTTCGCTCCCGAGGCGCAGGGGAAAGGTTACGGCTTTGAATCCCTGAAAGCGCTTTGCGATTACGCTTTTCATCAGGGCGGTATACGTCGACTTACCGCCACCGTCACCGCCGGGAATGTCGCCTCACGACGTCTGCTGGAAAAAGCCCGCTTTTGCCTGGAGGGCGAATTACGCGAGAGCTATTACCTTGCGGGACGTTGGCATAATGACTGGTTATTTGGTTTATTGCGGCAGGAATATCTGAATAACAATCCCTGATCAATAGCCATTTGGCGGATATTTCTCGTACCTCATTTCCTCTACAGTGTCGCCATTAAGAGGAAATGAATATGAAAGAGCATGCGCTGAAAATATCTTCTGCCGCCATCGCGTTAATAAAGAAACATCAGGGTCTTTCTCTGGAAAAATATCGTGACGAAAAAGGATTATGGGTTATCGGCTATGGCCACGTTATCCGCGATCAGGAGCATTTTCACGGCCCTGTCACACCTCTGGAGGCTGAGACTTTGTTGCGCGAAGATATCCGGTTGTGTGAAGCGCTGCTGCGGGAAAATATGACACGTCCATTAACCCAACAGCAGCATGATGCGCTGGTGATGATGATATTCAGTTTCGGAGAGATAACGTCGCTCCCAAACGCGCTTTTTCAGGCCGTCGCCCGGGTATAATACATGGCTGCCTGCGTTCTGTTTTTCACGTCCAGCCGCCGGAAAAGCGCCTCGAGGTGCGCTTTTACCGTGGCCGCACTGATGTTCAGATTGCGGCCAATCTCTTTATTCGACTCCCCCGCCGCCAGCAATTTCAAGACTTCGCGCTGGCGCTCGCTCAAGGATAATAATGCCTGAGGCGACGTCGGCTCTCTGACCCACTCTCCGGGAAAACAGACCATCCCTCTGGATACCGAATCCAGTACGGCGGAAAACCGTTCGGAATTGGCGTTTCGGGGAACAATGGCCATGACGTTTCGCTGCCGCAGCTGCTC
This sequence comes from Enterobacter sp. SST3, assembly GCF_000286655.1. Classification (NCBI taxonomy): domain Bacteria; kingdom Pseudomonadati; phylum Pseudomonadota; class Gammaproteobacteria; order Enterobacterales; family Enterobacteriaceae; genus Enterobacter; species Enterobacter sp. SST3. Next base: position 135,971 of record NZ_ALNS01000038.1, read on the forward strand.
AGCACATTTGGCCTCTTTTTTCGCCAAAATCAGAATCACACGTATCGCCGGAAAGCGATGCAGGATCGCTTCCAGCAAAGTGCTCCCTTCGTCCTGAATTAAATTCCCATCAATCATGACGATAGCCGACGGTGAAGCAGAAATCTGAGTCCATAAATCTTCTGCCTGACAGGTCCCAGTTATATTTATTTCCGGAATCAACCTCTGAAGACTGTGTATCGCTCCGTGAATAAAGAGTGACTGCCTGTCAAACATGATTACTCGCATCGTTTTTTCCCCTCTGAGAATAGCGAAGGGGGATTCTACAGAGGCATTATTTAAGAAAAAACTCAACGAATGGATACGTTACAAATCCCCGGTGTTCTTTATATCTGTCAGTATTTAGACACATTTATCTTAAGGATTTACTCAAGCGCATACCTCACAGGAACATACCGCCTGATACTTCAATACGTTGCGCATTCATCCAGCCCAGTTTGTCGCTGAGCAGTGCCGCAATGGCATCGCCGATATCGTCAGGCAGCCCCACCCGCCCCAGCGCCGTCTGGGACGCCAGCATCTGGTTGAGCTCCGCGTTGTCGCGCACGTGTCCGCCGCCAAAGTCGGTTTCTATCGCGCCAGGCGCAATGATATTGACGGAGATGCCGCGCGCGCCCAGCTCTTTCGCCTGATAACGCGTCAACACTTCCATTGCTCCTTTCATCGCCGCGTAGGTCGCCGATCCCGGCTGGGTAAAACGGGCCAGCCCGCTGGAGACGTTGAGGATCCGTCCGCCGTCGTTAAGCAGCGGCAGCAGGCGCTGCGTCAGGAAGAAAGGTCCTTTGAAATGAACGTTCAGCGCCTCGTCAAACTGGGCTTCCGTCGTGTCGGTATAAGGCGCATATAAACCTGTCCCGGCATTGTTCAATAAATAGTCAAACGTTTCACGCTGCCAGACGCTCTTAAGGGTCTCCTGAAGCTGTTGGGCAAAATGCTCAAAGCTCGTGATATCCCCGACGTTGAGCTGCAATGCCGCCGCGTTGACGCCTTTTTCCTGAATTTCATGCACAACGTCAAGCGCTTCCTGCTGGCTGCGGTTGTAGGTCAGCACAATTCCCGTGCCGTCTGCCGCCAGCTTTAAGGCAGCATTTTTACCCAAACCACGGCTACCACCCGTCACTAATGCGATACGTTCAGTCATCATAAACCTCGTTTTGGCTGTTATGGAGATTGAGTAAGAGCTTATTAGGTGATAGAAAATCAATAAAGATGAGTTAAAACGCTTCACTGTTTCAGCACAAACAACAATGAGCTACATCTATGGATAAAATTCACGCAATGCAGCTGTTTGTTCGTGTCGCGGAACTGGAGAGTTTTTCCCGCGCGGCAGAAACATTAACGTTGCCGAAAGGCAGCGTGTCACGGCAGATTCAGGCCCTCGAAAACCGGCTTGGCACCCAGCTATTGCACCGCACCACCCGCCGCGTCAGCCTGACGCAGGACGGTATGGTCTATTACGAACGGGCAAAAGATCTGCTGGCAAACCTCGATGAGCTGGACGGTATGTTTTTGCACGATCCCTCCAGCATCAGCGGACGGCTCCGCGTGGATATGCCCGTCGCCGTTGCTCGAAATTTAGTCATCCCCAAACTCCCTGCTTTTCTGCAGCATTATCCGGGCATCGAGCTGGAGCTCAGCAGCAGCGATCGTCTGGTGGATGTGATCCGCGAAGGGTTTGACTGCGTGGTACGCGTCGGCACGCTGAAAGATTCAGGGCTTATTGCCCGACCGTTGGGCAAGCTGTCGGTGATTAACTGCGCCAGCCCGGATTATCTGGCGCGTTTTGGCTACCCGGAAACGCTGGACGATTTAGGCTCGCACGCCGTCATTCACTACACCGCTACGCTGGGAACTCGCCCACAGGGCTTTGAGTTTTATAACGGCAGTACGACGCAGTGGATAAAAACGGGAGGGGTGTTAACTGTTAACAGCACCGAAACTTACCAGGCTGCCTGCCTCGCCGGGCTGGGCATCATTCAGGTTCCGCGGGTTGGGGTGCGAGATTTACTGCGCGCGAAGAAACTGATTGAAATTCTCCCGCAATACCGGGCCGAACCAATGCCTGTCTCCCTGATTTATCCCCACCGGCGCAACCTCTCCCGCCGGGTACATCTGTTCATGGAGTGGCTGACCGAACTCACAAAAGCTTACGTGGACTAGTCGCAAGCTATAATTCAGTAACATCCAGCCAAACGAAAAGGAAAAGACGCGTGACGCCGGAAAATAACCCGCAACGACCCACCCAACATTTAGAGTATGAACCCATCAAGAAGATGGAGACCGAGCCGGAAGAGACCAGGTCTCCAGGTACCGCCAGCAAAGCGCTGGGGACCGTCACCGGCATTATCGCCAGAATTCAGCAGTTTCCCATGATTGCGCATCTGATACGTGCGACCGAACGCTTTAATGACCGCATGGGAAACCAGTTTGGTGCCGCCATCACCTATTTTTCCTTCCTGTCGATGATCCCGATCCTGATGGTGTCGTTTGCGGCGGCCGGTTTTGTGCTCGCCTCGCACCCGACGCTGTTGCAGGATATCTTTAACAAAATCCTGAATAACGTCAGTGATCCAACCCTTGCCAGCACGCTCAAAAGCACCATCAATACCGCCGTCCAGCAGCGCACCACCGTCGGTATCGTCGGTTTGCTGATTGCCCTTTACTCCGGCGTTAACTGGATGGGCAACCTGCGCGAGGCCATTCGCGCCCAGTCGCGCGATGTCTGGGAGCGTAAGCCGCAGGATCAGGAGAAAATTTGGGTGAAGTATCTCCGCGACTTTGTTTCGCTGATTGGTCTGCTCGTCGCGCTCATCGTGACGCTGTCCATTACCTCCGTGGCGGGCTCGGCGCAGCAGATGATCATCTCCGCGCTCTACCTTGATTACATCGAATGGCTGAAGCCCGCCTGGCGCAGCATTGGGCTGGCCATTTCCATCTTCGCCAACTACCTGCTGTTCTTCTGGATCTTCTGGCGCTTGCCCCGTCATCGTCCCCGCAAGAAGGCGCTGATCCGCGGCACGTTGATCGCGGCGATCGGCTTTGAGGTGATCAAAATCGTGATGACCTACACCCTGCCGTCGCTGGTAAAATCCCCTTCCGGCGCGGCGTTCGGCTCGGTGCTGGGGTTAATGGCGTTCTTCTACTTCTTCGCACGTTTAACCCTGTTCTGCGCCGCGTGGATCGCCACTGCCGAGTACAAAGACGACCCGCGAATGCCGGGCAAAACGCACCGTTAACCCCTCTCCCGGGCTGAAATTTCAGCCCGATTCATCATTTCAGCATATAAATCCAGTCCGTAACTTTTATTTAACCGAAAACCAGTTTTATTGACTGATATTTAAAATCTGTGAAGCATTTCATAGACGTGTTTTGGCTGGCCTGAAAATTATCCGCTTTTTGTTGCTTTTATCACCAGGTCGCGGCTTTGTTACAGATTGAAATGTCGCTTTTGCTGTGCGTAATATGGCCTTTCGTTCGACAAAAATAAGAAAATATTATGCAAGCAACCGCCACCACACTCGACTCAGAAACGGAAAACGTTCCGGTAAATTCGCGAAATAAAGTTGTCGTCGCCTCGCTGATTGGCACCGCCATCGAGTTCTTCGACTTTTACATTTACGCCACCGCGGCGGTCATCGTCTTCCCGCACATTTTCTTCCCGCAGGGCGATCCGACGGCGGCCACGCTGCAGTCTCTGGCGACCTTTGCTATCGCGTTTGTTGCGCGTCCGATTGGCTCCGCGCTGTTTGGACACTTTGGCGATCGCATCGGACGTAAAGTGACGCTGGTGGCCTCGCTGCTGACGATGGGGATCTCCACCGTGGCCATCGGCCTGCTGCCGACGTATGAGACCATCGGCATTCTGGCGCCGGTCCTGCTGGCGCTGGCGCGTTTTGGTCAGGGTCTGGGACTGGGTGGTGAATGGGGTGGCGCGGCGCTGCTGGCCACCGAGAACGCCCCGGCGCGCAAGCGCGCGCTGTATGGTTCTTTCCCGCAGCTTGGCGCACCGATTGGCTTCTTCTTCGCCAACGGGACGTTCCTGCTGCTCTCCTGGCTGCTGACGGATGAACAGTTCATGAGCTGGGGCTGGCGTATCCCGTTTGTCTTCTCAGCCGTGCTGGTGCTGATTGGCCTGTACGTGCGAGTTTCTCTGCATGAGACCCCTGTTTTCGCAAAAGTGGCCGCGGCGAACAAGCAGGTGAAAGTGCCGCTGGGCACGCTGCTGACCAAGCACGTCCGCGTGACCGTACTGGGCACGTTTATCATGCTGGCCACCTACACGCTGTTCTACATCATGACCGTTTACTCCATGACCTTCAGTACCGCCGCCGCGCCGGTTGGGCTGGGTCTGCCGCGTAACGAAGTGCTGTGGATGCTGATGATGGCGGTGATCGGATTTGGCGTGATGGTTCCGATTGCGGGCCTGCTCGCGGATAAGTTCGGTCGTCGCGCAAGCATGATCACCATCACCACGCTGATCGTTCTGTTTGCTCTGTTCGTCTTCCCGCCGCTGCTGGGTTCAGGTAGCCCGGCGCTGGTGATGGCCTACCTGCTGATTGGCCTGAGCCTGATGGGGTTGACCTTCGGCCCGATGGGTGCGCTGCTGCCAGAGCTGTTCCCGACGGAAGTGCGTTATACCGGCGCGTCGTTCTCCTACAACGTCTCGTCTATTCTGGGCGCCTCCGTTGCGCCGTATATCGCCACCTGGCTGCAGGCAAACTACGGCCTGTTCTATGTGGGTGTTTATCTGGCGGCCATGGCGGCACTGACGCTGATTGCGCTGCTGCTGACGCACGAGACGAAGCACCAGGCTCTGTAAGCTAATGCCGGGTGGCGGCTAC
>NZ_ALNS01000039.1:0-65906 GCF_000286655.1 Enterobacter sp. SST3
GCTGTCAACGTCCGCCTTCAGCGCCTGTGCCTGCTCCGCCGCGATTTCCAGCTGCTGCAGTTGCTGATTCAGCCGGTCGATTTCCTTCAGGGCAGCGCTCATATCCAGTGCGTCACCCTGCGCTTTCGCCTGTGCATCCGCGCTGACAAACAGCCCCTTCCCGGCACGTATCGTGCCCCACTCATCGGTGCGCAGCTCTGAGCCTGTGCCGCGACGCTGTCCCTGTGCGTCCACCAGATGCCCGCTGTTCAGCTGCGTTTTGCCGTACTCCGTGGCGAGCTTGATATGCTCCTCGCCACGTTTATCCTCCATCCGCAGCTTGTTGTTCGCCGGGGTGCGCAGCACGTTGCGGGTGTGGTTGTCGCGGGAGACAGGGTCAGGATGTTCAGAATCGTGGAGGGCATATGCGATATACGGCAGGTCAATATCACCGTTGCTGTACGCTATCGCCACTTTGGTCCCGTCGGTGAGCGGTGTGTGCCACCCCAGCGTGTCTCCGGCATAAGGCTTTGCCATCCGCAGCCACAGGTAGCCGTACCCGGGTTCCGTCCTCTCCCGGTCGAAGTCGGGCTTCACCCGGTAGCGCCCCTGTTCGTCAAGGTGGGCGTAAATATCATTTTTCTCCCGGCTCTCGACCCGGGCCGGAAGCGTGCCGTGGATTTCCGGGCGCGGGATGTCCGCCGGGCGGAAACAGTAACGCTCGGTGTAGGGCATGCCCCACACCGACACGTGCAGGCGGGAATCACGGGCTCCCCGGAAGGTCACGAGCGTGAGGACAACCCCCTCCTTCAGGGCCGTAATGACGTCGCCCTGTGGCTCCAGCACCTGCCCGGGCGTGAGGTGGGCAGCATTGCTGAACAGGTGGATGCGGGCTGATTTATTCAGTTCCCGCTCATGGTAGATACGGGCATAAAAGGCGCCGGATTCAGTTTCCGGCTCAGGGCTGGTGTCGTCACCTGCGTCACGGTAAGGCGCTGCGTAGCGGTAATACTCCCCGGTGGTGACCGCATCGTTACGCACACTGACCGTCGCATCCATCGGCGTGGTGGCTGTCCGGTAGTTGTAATCCCGCGTGGCGACGGTGCCGGTGGCAACCCTGTGCCAGGTCCGCACATCCCAGACCGATTCTGCTGCGCCGTCAAACAGGCCCGATGGCTCGCTGTAGGGCAGGCGCACGTCAAACCGGTAGTTAAGCTGGCTGTCGGCAAATATGTACGTATCCAGACCGCGCACATCATCCATCTCCGTTCGCCAGTAAATTCCCACCTCGGACAGAATGCGCTGGATAAACTGTAAATCCGTCTCCCGCCACTGGGTGATAAGTTCACGCGCCGGATAGCTGCGCTCCAGACGAAACTCAAAGTCCGGCCCTTCCAGCCCGTGCTGACGCAGCACCTGCTCCACCACCTCCGGAACAGACTGGTTCTGAAATACGGCGCACTGCCGGGTGTATCCCAGGAGCGCCAGGCGAGAACTGAGCGTGAGCCGGTAACGGGACTGGTCCTTTGAGGTGGAAAGCCATTCCAGGCGGGTCACCCTGCCGTGCACATTTTTGCCGCTTCGCATCCGGAAGGTGGCATATTTCATCAGCACCTGTTCCGGGGGGATGTGCGCCTGCAGGCAGGTGAACTCAATATCCCACCGGAAGGGCTCGCTCAGGGCTTCCCTGCCGCGAAAGCGCAAAACATCCGGCTTCACTGGACTGTCATTGATATCCAGAAAGTAACGGGTCTGTCCGTCAAAAAGCGCCAGCCAGTTATCCATAACAAAAACCTGACTAAATGAAGGGATAAGGTGGGATGGTTACATAACTCAAATTTATTGTAAATAACTGATCTTATAAAGAGAAATAGAGTCATAGGGTTTAATGGAGGAGATAAATAAATCGATCCGCTTAACATACAAAATTGTTTATATAATTACTCACACATATTCATCCGCTCTTGAAAAACAATGCTCCTGCTTTTTCCTATAACAGCATGTAAGGACTGTAAGATGATGAAAATGACCCGCATTGCGTTGGCTGCTGCTTCACTGGTGGTGTGCAGTTTTACGGCGCAGGCCGCGAACGTTGAGGCTGCCCCGTCACCGTCCCAGGATCCTCTGGTACAGCACCTGAAGCTCAGCAATGAGCAGGTGAAAAAGATTGAAGATCTGCATAAGCAGCTGGAACAAAATGTCAGCAAGATCCCGATGACGGGCGTGAAGGACGGTGCGCTGATCGACATGTTCCAGGCGGGCAAATGGGACGAAAGCACGGTGAAAAGCCAGCTTAGTGCATTCAGCAAAATTGAAGAGCAGACCCGCTATTACCGCGTGAAATATTACTTCGACGTCAGTCAGGTATTGACGCCGGAACAGCGCAAACAGATTAGAACGGATATGGCTAACGCGCTGGCTAACTGATTTCCTGCCCGCGCACCGCGCGGGTTTTTATTTCTTGATCGGCGTCACTTTTAGAAAAATACCGTCTATCAACCCATTAACAAAGCAAATTTTCCTCTATCATTCGAAAATCCTCATAAAAGTTGTGACTTTTTTCTCCCTCGCTCCGGTTAATATTTTCTCACATCAATAACAAGCACCTGCTGCCATCTGAATCGCCATCGCTGGCGATCGGAACCTTATAAAAACAACTGTTTACCCTACAAAATAAGCGAGTGCCCCATGGATACGGCAACAAACAGCAGTGTCATTGTGAATGATTCCCCCGCGGCAAGGCGGGAGGGAATGAGTGAAAGCGAGTGGCGAGAGGCGATCAAATTCGACAGCACCGACACGGGTTGGGTCATCATGAGTATCGGAATGGCTATTGGCGCGGGGATTGTTTTTCTCCCGGTACAAGTCGGATTAATGGGGCTGTGGGTCTTTTTGCTCTCGTCCATTATTGGTTATCCCGCCATGTATTTATTCCAACGGTTGTTTATTAACACGCTGGCAGAATCCCCGGAATGCAAAGACTACCCGAGCGTAATTAGCGGGTATTTGGGTAAGAACTGGGGGATTTTATTAGGTGCGCTCTATTTCGTGATGCTGGTGATCTGGATGTTTGTCTATTCCACGGCCATTACCAACGACAGCGCCTCGTATTTGCACACCTTCGGCGTGACCGACGGTTTGCTCTCGGAAAATCCGTTCTACGGTTTATTCCTGATTTGCATTCTGGTCGCGATTTCTTCACGCGGTGAAAAGCTGCTGTTTAAAGTGTCCAGCCTGATGGTGCTGACCAAATTATTCGTAGTTGCCGCGCTGGGCCTGTCGATGATCGGCCTCTGGCATTTAGCCAACGTGGGCATGCTGCCGCCGCTGGGGCTGCTGATTAAAAACGCCATCATTACGCTGCCCTTTACCTTAACCTCCATTCTCTTTATTCAGACCCTCAGCCCGATGGTGATCTCTTACCGCTCGCGTGAAAAATCGGTGGAGGTGGCGCGCCATAAGGCGCTGCGGGCGATGAACATTGCTTTTGGTGTCCTGTTTGTGACGGTCTTCTTCTATGCCGTCTCTTTCACCCTGGCGATGGGGCACGATGAGGCGGTCAAAGCCTACGAGCAGAATATCTCTGCCCTGGCGATTGCGGCGCAGTTTATCAGCGGCGACGGCGCGGGTTGGGTCAAAATCGTCAGCGTGATCCTCAATATCTTCGCCGTGATGACCGCGTTCTTCGGCGTCTACCTCGGCTTCCGCGAGGCCACGCAGGGTATCGTCATGAACATCCTGCGCCGCAAAATGCCGGCAGAAAGAATCAATGAAAACGCCGTCCAGCGCGGGATTATGCTGTTCGCCATTCTGCTGGCCTGGAGCGCGATAGTCCTGAACGCGCCGGTGTTGAGCTTCACCTCCATTTGCAGCCCCATCTTCGGCATGGTGGGCTGTCTGATCCCGGCATGGCTGGTCTACAAGGTACCGGCGCTGCATAAATATAAAGGCGTATCGCTGGTGATTATTGTCATCACCGGACTGCTGCTTTGTGTTTCTCCTTTCCTCGCATTCTCCTGAGGGTAATTAAGGTCGTAACGATGTCTGAGCAAACTCATCCTTTATGGAATCAATTTATTCGCGCGGTGCAGGAAGAAGTGAAGCCTGCCCTTGGGTGCACCGAGCCCGTCTCTCTGGCACTGGCCTGTGCGATTGCCGCAGACCTTCTGCCGGGGGAGGTCACACGGATTGAGGCGTGGGTCTCGCCGAACCTGATGAAAAACGGGCTGGGCGTGACGGTGCCGGGTACCGGCATGGTCGGGTTGCCCATTGCTGCGGCGCTGGGCGCAATTGGCGGTAATGCGCACGCCGGACTGGAGGTGTTGAAAGATGCCACAGCCGATGCACTGGTCCGCGCCAAAGCCCTGCTTGAGGCAGGGCAAGTGCAGGTAAAACTGCAGGAGCCCTGCGATGAGATCCTCTATTCCCGTGCCTGCGTTTATGCCGGGGATCTCTCGGCAATGGTGACCATCGCGGGCGGGCATACCCGGGTGGTGGAAGTGGTTTGCCAGGGGGAAACGCGCTTTACGCTGGATAAGCCCGTGACCGAGGTGGATGACAACCCGCTGGCAGTACTGTCGCACGCTACGCTGTCGCAGATCCTGGAATTTGTCGAGCAGGTGCCGTTTGAGGCCATTCGCTTCATCCTGGAAGCAGGGCAACTGAACGATGCGCTCTCCCGCGAAGGGCTCAGCGGGAAGTGGGGGCTGCATATTGGCGCAACGCTTGAGAAGCAGCGCTCGCGCGGATGGCTGGCGCAGGATCTGGGTTCAGACATTGTTATTCGCACCAGCGCCGCCTCGGATGCCCGGATGGGGGGCGCAACGCTGCCGGCGATGAGCAATTCGGGCTCCGGTAACCAGGGGATCACCGCCACCATGCCCGTCGTTGTTGTGGCTGAGCACCTTCAGGCCGGTGACGAACGGCTGGCGCGGGCGCTGATGCTGTCGCATCTGTCCGCGATCTATATCCATTATCAGCTTCCGCGCCTGTCCGCACTGTGTGCGGCGACAACGGCGGCGATGGGCGCTGCGGCGGGCATGGCGTGGCTGATGGGGGGCCGTTATCGGACCATCGCGATGGCGATCGGCAGTATGATCGGCGACGTCAGCGGGATGATCTGCGACGGGGCGTCAAACAGCTGCGCCATGAAGGTCTCCACCAGCGTCAGCAGCGCCTGGAAAGCGGTGATGATGGCGCTGGATGAGTCGGGCGTGACGGGCAACGAGGGGATTGTCGCGCACGATGTGGAGCAGTCGATCGCGAACCTGTGCGCCCTGGCGTGCCGCTCGATGCAGGCCACGGACCGGCAGATTATTGAGATCATGGCGAGTAAGGTGTAGCGAGTTCAGGGCTCTATCGGTTCCCTCTCCCTGTGGGAGAGGGTTAGGGTGAGGGCGTTCTTTAAACCGGCAAATCAATCAGCAGCGCGCGCAGCGGCGTATCCGCCACAAGGGTGATATTCGCTTCATCACGAATAAACGCGCCGTCGCCGCAGGTGAGCGCTTCTTTCTCTTCCGCGTGCGTCACCGCATGCACCGTACCGTGAATCGACTGCAGATAGGCGCGCGGGCCGTGAAGCTGGAAGCTTGCCTGCTCACCTTTCTTCAGCTCGATATGGTGCAGCCACACCTGCTGACGCAGCTGCAGGCTCTCTTTACTGCCATCAGGGGATGCAATCAGCTGTTGCTTATCGCCCGTTAAATCTAACTTCTGTACCAGCGGATTTTCCCGCTCAGGGCAGGCGTCGAGCCACAGCTGCATGCGGGTCAGCGTTTTGTCTTTGCTGAGGTTATGCTCGCTGTAGCTGATGCCCGGCTGCGTGGAAATTAACAGCGCTTCGCCAGCCTTTGCCTGGACATGATTGCCCTCGCTATCGCGGTATTCTGCCTCGCCTTCCAGGATCAGGTTCAGGATATCGACTTTCGGGTACGTACGCGGCTGGAAGGAGGCGCCCGGGGCGAGCACTTCCTGGTTCAACACGCGCAGTGAAGCGTAACCGAGGAGTTTAGGGTCAAAGTAGTGTCCAAAGGAAAAGGTGTAGCGGGCCTGCAGCCAACCGAAATCGGCTTGTCCGCACTGTTTAGCTGTTCTTGTCGTAATCATAAACTTGACCTCTCTTTACACTAAAACAATGGTAAAGGTATGGACGCTTCATTGTTAGCCAGATATTCTGCCTGGTATGTTCAAATTTCCTGAATGAGAACGAGATGGCTAAAGAGAGAGCATTGACGCTTGAGGCGCTTCGCGTCATGGACGCGATTGACCGGCGCGGCAGTTTTGCGGCGGCGGCCGATGAACTGGGGCGCGTTCCGTCTGCGCTGAGCTACACCATGCAGAAGCTGGAGGAAGAGCTGGACGTGGTGCTGTTTGACCGCTCCGGTCATCGAACAAAATTCACCAACGTCGGTCGAATGCTGCTGGAGCGCGGCCGCGTGCTGCTGGAAGCGGCGGATAAGCTGACGACCGACGCCGAAGCGCTGGCGCGCGGTTGGGAAACCCATCTGACGCTCGTGACCGAAGCGCTGGTGCCAACCGAAGCGCTGTTCCCGCTGGTGGACCGCCTGGCGGCGAAGGCTAATACGCAGCTGTCGATCATCACCGAGGTGCTGGCAGGGGCGTGGGAGCGCCTGGAGACGGGCAGGGCAGATATCGTTATTGCGCCGGACATGCACTTCCGTTCCTCATCGGAAATCAACTCGCGCAAACTCTACAGCGTCATGAACGTCTACGTTGCCGCCCCCAACCATCCGATTCACCAGGAGCCGGAGCCGCTCTCTGAAGTGACGCGCGTGAAATATCGCGGCGTGGCGGTCGCGGATACCGCGCGCGAGCGTCCGGTGCTGACGGTGCAGCTGCTGGATAAACAGCCACGTCTGACGGTGACCTCCCTGGAAGACAAACGGCAGGCGCTGCTGGCCGGTCTGGGCGTGGCGACGATGCCGTACCCGTTTGTGGAAAAAGATATTGCGGAAGGGCGGCTGCGGGTCGTGAGCCCGGAGTACACCAGCGAAGTGGATATCATTATGGCGTGGCGTCGCGACAGCATGGGCGAAGCCAAATCATGGTGCCTGCGCGAAATACCCAAACTCTTCGCCCACCACAATAAATAAACGAGTAGGCCCGGTAAGCGTAAGCGCCACCGGGCAGTAATTTACGCGACGATCTTAGGATCCGGACCAAAGCGGTTTTCGCCCGGCGTCCCGCTCTGACAGTTGAAGATAAGAATCACGATCCAGCCCACGATCGGGATCAACAGCAGCAATAGCCACCACGCCGAACGATCGGTATCGTGCAGCCGACGGAACAATACCGCCCACGATGGCAGCAGGACTAACAGGCCATAAATGGTGGTCAGCACGCCTTCACCGCCAGCCCGCTCCCAGCCAAGAATTTTATCCACAATCCCCAGCACCATGATGAGGATGAAGTTCACCAGAACGAACATCCAGTACTCTTTGCGGCGGGCGCGGCCACCAAATCCAATGTAGTTGCGCAGTACTTTTAAATACCAGTCCATTTTCCTTGCCTCATTAGTCAGTCAATCACTTGTTTTCTAAGCGATCGAGGTAAGAATAGATGGAGATTGTGAATTAAAAAAGGGCATCTGGTGATGCCCTTAATATTTATCCAAAACGGACGTCGCGCCCGTGCGGTTCATCCAGATCCTGCCACGGACCGATGGAGATAATGCCCGTCGGGTTGATGGTCTTGTGGCTGCGGAAATAGTGGGTGCGAATATGGTCGAAGTCGACCGTCTCCGCGATGCCCTGCATCTGGTAGATGTCGCGCAGGAAACCATGCAGGTTCAGGTAATCGCTGATGCGGTGCTTGTCGCACTTAAAGTGGGTGACATAGACCGGATCAAAGCGAACCAGCGTGGTCCACAGGCGAATGTCCGCTTCCGTCAGGCGATCGCCCGTCAGGTAGCGATGCTGGCCCAGGATCTGTTCCAGGCGTTCCAGCGATTCAAACACCTTTCCGACCGCTTCGTCATACGCTTCCTGGCTGGTGGCGAAACCGGCCTTATAGACACCGTTATTGACGTTGTCGTAAATCCAGCCGTTCAGTTCGTCAATTTTCTCGCGCAGCTCCACCGGATAGTAATCTCCGGCACGGGCGCCGTGCGCGTCAAACGCGGTATTGAACATGCGGATGATTTCCGCAGACTCATTGCTGACAATCGTCTGGTTTTTCTTGTCCCACAGCACCGGCACGGTCACGCGCCCGGTGTAGTGCGGATCGGCGCGCAGATAGAGCTGGTACAGGAAATCATGGTGATAAAGATCGTCGCCGGTTGCCGCAGGGAAATCACTGTCAAACGTCCAGCCATTTTCCAGCATCAGCGGGTTGACCACGGAAACCGGAATGAAGGATTCGAGACCTTTAAGCTTGCGCACGATCAGCGTGCGGTGGGCCCACGGGCAGGCGAGGGAAACATAAAGATGATAACGATCTTTCTCAGCCGCGAAGCCGCCTTCGCCGCTCGGGCCTGGTGCGCCGTCGGCGGTCAGCCAGTTACGGAAGGCCGAAACAGAGCGCTTAAAGCGACCTCCGGTGGATTTGGTGTCATACCAGACATCCTGCCAGACGCCGTCTACGAGTTGTCCCATTTTTTCTCCTCCGTCAGATAGCAAAAGCGAGGAGATGTCTCCTCGCTTTGTGTTTATTCAGTATAGCGTGCTTACCATTTCTTATTCAGAAGACGGTCGATGCTGTATGCGCCCGGGCCAGTGACGGCCAGCAGCAGGAAGCCACCCGCGATGGTCAGGTTTTTCATGAACATCAGTGAGTTCACGCCTTCCGCAAAGTTGCTGTGGAAGATGAACGCGGTCAGCAGGGTGAAGCCTGCGGTAAACAGCGCGGTGGTGCGGGTCAGGAAGCCGAACAGCACTGCCAGGCCGCCGCCGAACTCAAGAAGAATGGTCAGTGGCAACAGGAACCCCGGAACGCCCATGGCTTCCATATACTGCTGGGTACCCGCATAACCGGTGATTTTGCCCCAACCTGCCACGATGAACAGAATTGGCATCAGAATACGCGCGACCAGTACACCAACATCTTCTAATTTTTTCATTTTACTCTCCAGGAAACCACATCAGCGGCTGAACGTTATTTGTCTGCAATTCCGGGTAGATACCGCGTCGTTGCTGTCGATGGAGAGCATCATAAACGTGACGGTGGGCGATTGTTAGCAAGGAAAACTGTCAATCTTCTTCAAAGATATTGAGTAAGGGAGGGGGGGATTTTGCCGGGTGGCGCTGCGCTTACCCGTCCTACGAGTGTAAGTAGGCCGGGTAAGGCGTAGCCGCCACCCGGCGAGAAGGCTAGCGTAATTGCTGCTGACGGATCGTGGCTTTCACCAGACGCCAGGCGCTCCAGGCACCAAAACCCCGGCGCGCCCAGCGGATGAGCATATTTGGATGACGAACCGTCCAGATAGCCATCACGCTGCTGCCGACCAGCGCCCATGAACGCAGGCTCAGGAAGGTGTTCCAGCCCCGGTCAAACCGTCGCGTCGCGTCAATCCAGTCGCGACGGCTGGCCGACAGATCCAGCCGTTGCTGCTGGATCTGGCTTAGCAGGTACGCTTTTCGCTTTTGACGTTCGGCTTTACCGCTCACGGCTTGTCATCCTCCAGCAGGGCGCGATCGTTAGCCAGCTCCTGACGCGTATGGCGCAGGAACGTGGACTTACGCGCTTTACGCAGCGTCCATATGCCGCCAATCAGCGCCGCGACCAGCAGAATGACGGTCGTGGCAATCATGGCGTTAAGACGATACTGCGGGTCAATGGCCCAGATGATTAACACCATCAGGCTCATCAGACCAAACGCGGCGAAGAGCATGGTCAGTCCAAGCATCAGCAGCATCTGGAAGAGGTTCGCTTTCTCCTCCTCCAGTTCGACCACTGCCAGCCGGACGCGCGTTTCGGCAATCCCGACCAGCGTCGTCAAAATACGCTGGCCGATGCCGAGGACGTTGTTAGCAGGCCCTTGTGCGTGACGAGGATCTTCCATATCAACGACGCGTCAGCAGGACACCCAGTACCACACCGACTGCGGCACCAATCCCGACACCCGTCCATGGATTATCACGCACGTATTCGTCCGCACGCGCGGCCGCTTCGCGGGTCTGTTTTGCCAGCGCATCGCCGGTTTCACCCAGGCGATAGCGGCTCTCTTTCAGCGCCTGCTCCGCCTTGCTGCGCAGCTTGCTGACCTCTTCTTTTGACTTGTCAGCAGAGGAGTTCAGCACCTCTTCCAGGGTATCGGCCAGGGATTTCAGTTCAGCGCGCAGATGTTCAGACGTCGTATCTTTTGACATGATTCTCTCCTGTTGAGATTTCCGTTAACTCAATAATCGCGAGCTTCCAGCGCTTTCAGGTCGTCCTGCGCTTCTTTCAACTTCTTCTCGCGCTTAGCAATTTTTTCCGCATCCCCTTTCTCTTTCGCTTCCTGCAGGTCGCGACGGCGCTCGGCTATCTCGTCCTTCTGTTCAGCGATTTTCTTCTGGTGGTCGGCACGCAGCTTGCTGTCTGAACAGTTCGCTTTCACTTCGCTCAGCGCTTTTTTAAGACCATCAACACGGTGCTGATTGTTATGCTTTTCGGCATAACCGATCTCACGCTGAATATCCTGTTCTTTCTCCTGACAGAGAGAATTTGCGAAGGATGCTGTGCTTAAAGAAAAAAGGGCCAGAGCCAGAGTCATGCGGAATTTCATTATCGAAACCTTCCATTGTGTTGCGGCGTAAGCCGCTATCCAAAGTTATGCGGAGTACATTCGAGGGGTGCTCCGCGTACTTAAGCATAGTAAGTAAACGGGGGATTCACCAAAGTGAGTGAAAAGATTCGGAATCCTGGTAATTATCCAAACCGATGCGACGTATCGCGAATCAGCGACAGCCAGGCAGCAGGCTGGCTGTCATCTTCCTGCTGAGCGATGATATACCCGTGCGGCAGCGTACGGTCGAGAACCACTTTTGCGGCGGCACTTTGCGCTCGGGAATCAAACTTGATCAGTAAAACATCGTCCTGCGGGGTGATGCTTTTAAAGCGGATCCCGTTCGCGTCCAGATGGTGCCAGACAGAAAAACCGTCAGGCACGCTGGCACCCTGGTTCACCGGGCGAATGGCTAGCGTGGATTCCTGGTGCGAAAGCGCGCTCCATGCCAGCAGCATGGCGCTGAGCACCACCAGTGTCATCACGGCGCAGGCAAAACGGCGCAGGGCGAGCGGTGAGATAGCCATCGTTAGCCTCTGGCTCCGTATTTCTTTTTCCACAGGACGACCAGCGAGCCGATCAGACCGAAGACCAGCAGCACCACAGGCAGCAGCATCAGGCAGGACATCAGCTGGTCTTCATATTTCATAAAGACTGGCGTTTTCCCCAACGCATAGCCGAGCGTCGTCAGAATCAGTACCCACAGCAGGCCGCTCATCCAGTTAAAGAACTGGAAGCGCGCGCTGCTCAGCCCCGACAGACCGGCAATAGTCGGCAACAGGGTGCGTACAAAGGCGATAAAGCGGCCAATCAGCAGCGCAGAAAGCCCGTGCTTATGGAAAAGGTGGTGCGCCCGCTGGTGATAATGTGCAGGCAGGTGCGAGAGCCAGTTCTGGACGATCCGGGTATTGCCCAGCCATCTTCCCTGGATGTAGCTGACCCAGCAGCCGAGACTCGCAGCGACGGTCAGTAACAAAATAGTTTGCGGGAATGCCATCGCCCCTTTGGCGCACAGCACGCCGACAAGCACCAGTAAACTGTCACCGGGCAGGAAAGCAGCAGGCAGCAAGCCGTTCTCAAGGAACAGGATCATAAACAAGACGAAATAGAGCATGCCAATCATGGAAGGGTTGGCCAGCGTTTCAAAATCCTGCGCCCAGAGGGCATGCAGTAGTTGGGTCAAAAGTTCCATTCAGTGTTCCTGGAAATCGGTTAACGTCATGCCTGTTATCCGGGACAAACAGCACGGCGACATGGTTGTGATTTCATTATGGTCGCTCGCGGACACATTGCGGTGTGGCCAACACTGTTCCCTGTTAATTGGCTGGTTAGCAAGCACTAACTTACAAAATAACGAAGTGAATCCAATTGTAACAAAGCCCAACGTTCTGCGTCACAGAATTTGCAGGCGTGAGTTGATTTTGGCGTAAGCCCAGAAAGTGAGCGAGGGGATTTACAAAGGCTGACACTATATATGTTTTGCTTACCCACGTTCGCCGGAAGGCGCAGCGAAGCGCCTGCCAGCGGGAAGGTCATCTATTTTGCGGCACTGGGGACCGTATCGAGATGAACAACGGGATTATCGGCGAAAAGATAGCGGTCAGCGTTAAATTCGAAGTCGTCGCTGGTTTCATTGAACAGCATCTGCTTGGTGTTTTCCAGGTGCTGCCACATCGCCAGCTTAGCGGCGTGCGGATCTTTACGAATCAGCGCCTTGAGGATTTGATCGTGATCGTCACACCAGTTGTCGACGGTACGGGAATCGATATGGTCGTGCAGTTTTTTCCAGTACGGGTTGTGAACGCGCTGAGTCCACATTTTCTCAACGATTGCCGCCAGCGCCGTGTTTTGGGTCGCCAGGGCGACCTGAACGTGGAACTGCAGATCCCACTCTGAATCGCGGAAACATTTTTCCTTGCGGGCATTCTCCTGGATTTCCATCAGCTTCATGATGTCCTGCTTGGTCACCTGCGTCGCCGCAAATTCGGCAATGTTGCTTTCAATCAGCTGGCGAGCCTGGAGCAGTTCAAACGGACCATAGCTGGCGAATTCCAGACTCTCGTCCGCGACGGGAGAGTGTTTCGGCAGATTGGAAATGACGTGAATGCCGGAGCCTTTGCGTACCTCAACGTAGCCTTCGACTTCCAGCATGATGATCGCTTCGCGCACCACGGTGCGGCTGACGCTTTTTTCATCCGCGATAAAGCGCTCGGCGGGCAGTTTATCACCGACAAGATAGACCCCTTGCTCGATGCGATCTTTCAGCTCCGCAGCAAGTTGTTGATATAAACGACGTGGTTCGGTGATTTCCATATGCGCTCCAGGCAGGGTACGGCAGATGATTTGTTATACCACTTTTGCGTGCCACTCTCCAGATTTTGCCATTAAAAAAGCCACTACTGAGTGGCCTTTAAATGCCCGGCGACGCTTCGCTTGCACGGGCCTACGGGGTTTGTAGGCCGGGTAAGCGTAGCGCCACCCGGCACAGCAATGCTAACTCTGCGTGGCCGGTTTCCCGAGTGACTCTTTTGCCAGCTCCTCTGCCGATTTGCTTTTCAGCACCGTCCAGATCACCACCGCGCCCAGCAGGTCGAAGACCGCCAGTACCGCAAACAGCGGGCTGAAGCCGATGGTATCCGCCAGCGCGCCGACGACCAGCGCGAACATCGTACTCGCGGTCCAGGCGGCCATCCCGGTCAGGCCGTTGGCGGTGGCCACTTCGTTGCGACCGAAGACGTCAGACGAGAGCGTAATCAGCGCGCCGGACAGGGACTGGTGCGCAAAACCACCGATGCACAGCAGGGCGATGGCCACGTACGGGCTGGTGAACAGGCCGATCATGCCCGGGCCAATCATCAGCAGTGCGCCCATGGTGACCACCATCTTACGGGAAACGATCAGGTTCACGCCAAACCAGCGCTGGAACAGCGGTGGCAGGTAGCCGCCCACGATACAGCCCAGGTCAGCGAACAGCATCGGCATCCAGGCGAACATCGCGATCTCTTTCAGGTTAAAGCCGTAGACTTTAAACATGAACAGTGGGATCCACGCGTTGAAGGTCCCCCAGGCCGGTTCCGCCAGGAAACGCGGCAGGGCGATACCCCAGAACTGACGGGTGCCCAGGATCTGCCAGACGGTCATTTTTTTGCCGTTGTTGGTCTGATGCTGCGCTTCCTGACCACCAATGATGTACTCGCGTTCTTCTTCGGAGAGTTTTTTCTGATCGCGCGGGTGCTTATAGAAAACCAGCCACGCGATTGCCCAGGCGAAGCTCAGCACGCCGGAAATGATGAAAGCCATCTGCCAGCTGTGCATCACGATAGCCCACACCACCAGCGGCGGCGCAATCATCGCCCCGATGGACGAACCCACGTTGAAGTAGCCGACAGCAATAGAGCGCTCTTTTGCCGGGAACCACTCGGAACTGGCCTTCAGTCCCGCCGGGATCATCGCGGCTTCTGCCGCACCGACCGCACCGCGCGCCAGCGCCAGGCCGCCCCAGCTGCCCGCCAGCGCGGTGGCTCCGCAGAACACCGCCCAGGCGATGGCGAAGAAGGCATAGCCGATTTTGGTACCGAGGATATCCAGCACGTAGCCTGCAACAGGCTGCATGATGGTGTACGCCGCGGAATAGGCAGCAATGATGTAGGAGTATTGCTGCGTGGAGATATGCAGCTCTTCCATCAACGTTGGCGCTGCCGCTGCCACGGTGTTACGCGTCAGGTAGCCCAGCACGGTGCCTAACGTCACCAGTGCGATCATATACCAACGTAACCCTTTAATTTTACGCATGTAAAACCTCATCGTTATAGTATTGCCGTGCCGGGACACGGTAACCGCTCGACCGTTGCCGGGAGCCGTTCAGTAACGGGAGGGGCGTAACCGGGAAATGTCCCGGAACGGCCCGAACCTTGCCAAAAGTCATCTGCATAAGTCGGTTTCCGTACCGTTAAATCTGGTGTAACTGACACCAGGAATGCATTCCGTCGGCTTATAGTTTGCGACGGCGAAAAGATAACTTGTCATACAGCTTTAAAAGGTGAGTGACATCACAAATGTATGATTCTTTGTGGGGACATTATTCGTGTCGCTTCAAGCCAGTACTGGCGCGGCTTGTAGAAGGATTTACTCCAATTTGGGTAATGTATTTGTCTGCGTTTATTGATCTCACTCACGAAAAAAACGTCGGATGGTGGAAATTGGTGTGATAACTTTGCAGCATATGAACATACGCTTTCTGACGCTCCCGTAATGAGGAAGACGATAATGACGCCGTTTATGACCGACGATTTTCTGTTAGATACCGAATTTGCTCGCCGCCTGTACCACGACTATGCAAAAGATCAGCCGATTTTCGACTACCACTGCCATCTGCCGCCGCAGCAGGTTGCCGAAAATTACCGTTTCAAAAACCTGTATGACATCTGGCTGAAGGGTGACCATTACAAATGGCGTGCGATGCGCACCAACGGCGTGGCTGAGCGCCTTTGCACCGGCGATGCGACCGATCGCGAGAAGTTTGACGCCTGGGCGGCGACCGTCCCGCACACCATCGGTAACCCGCTCTATCACTGGACGCACCTTGAGCTGCGTCGCCCGTTTGGCATCACCGGCAAACTGCTCTCTCCAACGACCGCCGATGAAATCTGGGACCAGTGCAACGCGCTCCTGGCGCAGGATAACTTCTCCGCGCGCGGCATCATGAAGCAGATGAACGTGAAGATGGTCGGCACCACCGACGATCCGATTGACTCCCTGGAGCATCATGCCGTTGTCGCCAAAGACACCTCTTTTGATATCAAAGTGCTGCCAAGCTGGCGCCCGGACAAAGCCTTCAACATTGAGCAGGCCACGTTCAACGACTACATGGCGAAGCTGGCGGAAGTGTCCGATACCGACATCCGTCGTTTCGCCGATCTGCAAACCGCGCTGACCAAACGTCTGGATCACTTCGCGGCGCACGGCTGTAAAGTCTCTGACCACGCGCTGGACGTGGTGCTGTTTGCGGAATCAAACGAGGCCGAGCTGGACGGTATTCTGGCGCGTCGCCTCTCCGGCGAAGCCCTGAGTGAGCACGAAGTGGCGCAGTTCAAAACGGCGGTACTGGTGTTCCTCGGTGCCGAATACGCGCGTCGCGGCTGGGTACAGCAGTACCACATCGGTGCGCTGCGCAATAACAACCAGCGTCAGTTTAAGCTGCTGGGCGCGGACGTGGGCTTTGACTCCATCAATGACCGTCCGCTGGCGGAAGAGCTGTCAAAACTGCTGAGCAAACAGAACGAACAAAACCTGCTGCCGAAAACCATTCTCTACTGCCTGAACCCGCGCGATAACGAAGTGCTGGGCACCATGGTGGGCAACTTCCAGGGCGAAGGGATGCCGGGCAAGATGCAGTTCGGTTCCGGCTGGTGGTTCAACGATCAGAAGGACGGCATGGAGCGTCAGATGACGCAGCTGGCGCAGCTTGGCCTGCTGAGCCGCTTTGTCGGCATGCTGACCGACAGCCGCAGCTTCCTGTCCTATACCCGTCATGAATACTTCCGCCGCATCCTGTGCCAGATGATTGGCCGCTGGGTGCACGCAGGCGAAGCGCCGGCGGATATCCAGCTGCTGGGCGACATGGTGAAAAACATCTGCTTTAACAATGCGCGTGACTACTTCGCCATTGAACTGAACTAGGGCCGTTTGAGGTTGATATGCAATACATCAAAATCCATTCGCTGGATAACGTGGCCGTCGCGCTGGCAGATTTAACCGAAGGGACGGAAGTCACCTTCGACAACCAGTCGGTGACGTTACGCCAGTCCGTTGGACGTGGACATAAGTTTGCCCTGATCCCCATTGCCAAAGGGGAAAACGTGGTGAAGTACGGTCTGCCCATCGGTCATGCGCTGGCGGATATCGCGCCGGGTGAATACATCCATTCCCACAACGCCCGCACAAATCTGAGCGATCTGGACGAGTACAGCTATCAACCTGATTTACCTGCGGCACAAGAGCAGTCGGCGGATCGTGAGGTGCAGATCTACCGCCGCGCAAACGGCGACGTGGGGATCCGCAACGAGCTATGGATCCTCCCGACCGTCGGCTGCGTGAACGGGATTGCGCGTCAGATCCAGACGCGCTTCCTGAAAGAGACCAACGATGCCGAAGGCACTGACGGCGTGCATCTGTTCAGCCACACCTACGGCTGCTCCCAGTTGGGTGACGACCACATCAACACCCGAACCATGCTGCAAAACATGGTGCACCACCCGAACGCGGGCGCGGTGCTGGTGATTGGCCTGGGCTGTGAGAACAATCAGGTGGACGCCTTCCGCGAGACGCTCGGTGAGTTTGACCCTGAGCGCGTGCACTTTATGGTGTGCCAGCATCAGGACGACGAAGTGGAAGCGGGCGTCGAACAGCTTCATCAGCTGTATGAGGTGATGCGCCACGACAAGCGCGAGCCGGGCAAGCTGAGCGAGCTGAAGTTTGGTCTGGAGTGCGGCGGGTCTGATGGCCTGTCCGGTATCACCGCCAACCCGATGCTGGGGCGCTTCTCGGACTATGTGATCGCCAACGGCGGCACGACGGTATTGACCGAGGTGCCGGAGATGTTCGGTGCGGAACGTATTCTGATGAGCCACTGCCGCGATGAAGAGACGTTTGAGAAGACCGTCACCATGGTGAACGACTTCAAGCAGTACTTCATTGCCCACAATCAGCCCATTTACGAGAACCCGTCGCCGGGTAACAAAGCGGGGGGGATCACCACGCTGGAAGAGAAATCCCTCGGCTGCACCCAGAAAGCAGGCGCGAGCCAGGTGGTTGACGTTCTGCGCTACGGCGAGCGCCTGAAAATGCACGGTCTGAACCTGCTGAGCGCGCCCGGTAACGATGCGGTCGCCACCAGCGCGCTGGCGGGAGCCGGCTGCCATATGGTGCTGTTCAGCACCGGTCGCGGCACGCCGTACGGCGGTTTTGTGCCGACGGTGAAAATCGCCACCAACAGCGAGCTGGCGGCGAAGAAAAAACACTGGATTGACTTTGATGCCGGGCAGCTTATCCACGGCAAGGCGATGCCGCAGCTGCTGACGGAATTCGTGGATGCGATTGTGGAAATTGCCAGCGGCAAGCAGACCTGCAACGAGAAGAACGATTTCCGCGAGCTGGCAATCTTTAAGAGCGGTGTGACGCTATAAGTACTTTGTCGGGTGGCGCTAGCGCTTACCCGACCTACTAAACCCTGTAGGCCCGGTAAGGCGTAGCCGCCACCGGGCTTTTCTTTTTAACTGCGGAGGGCGTTCTTCGCTAAACGCGCGTCTTCCGCCTGACAGGCCGCCGCGGTAAACAGCACGTCGGTAGAGGAGTTCAGCGCGGTTTCGCAGGAGTCCTGCAGCACGCCGATGATAAAGCCGACGGCAACCACCTGCATGGCGATTTCGTTCGGGATACCGAACATATTACACGCCAGCGGGATCAGCAGCAGCGAACCGCCCGCCACGCCGGATGCGCCGCAGGCACACAGCGATGCCACCACGCTCAGCAGCAGCGCGGTTGGCAGATCGACCGGAATACCCAGCGTATGCACCGCCGCCAGGGTCAGTACAGTGATCGTAATCGCCGCGCCCGCCATGTTCACGGTCGCACCCAGTGGGATCGACACGGAATAGGTATCGCGATCCAGGTTCAGCTTCTCCGCCAGCGCCATGTTCACCGGTATGTTCGCCGCAGAGCTGCGGGTGAAGAAGGCATACACGCCGCTCTCGCGCAGGCAGGTCAGCACCAGCGGATACGGGTTGCGGCGGATCTGCCAGAACACCAGCAGCGGGTTGATCACCAGCGCCACCAGCAGCATACAGCCGACCAGCACAACCAGCAGTTGCGCGTAGCCCCACAGCGCGTCAAAACCGGTGGTTGCAAGCGTAGAGGAGACCAGGCCGAAAATACCGATTGGCGCAAAGCGAATCACCAGCTTCACCATAAAGGTGACAGCGTTGGACAAATCGTTGACCAGGTTTTTCGTGGTCTCGTTGCCGTGACGCAGCGCGAAGCCCAGACCAATCGCCCAGACCAGGATGCCAATGTAGTTTCCGCTCATCAGCGCGGTGATGGGGTTAGAGACCATGCTCATCAGCAGACCGCGAAGGACTTCCACAATCCCGGACGGCGGCGTGATATCACCGGCCGCGCTGGTCAGGTGCAGCGTGGACGGGAACAGGAAGCTAAACACCACGGCCGTTAAGGCTGCAGAGAAGGTTCCCAGAAGATACAGGAACAGAATAGGGCGAATATTGGTTTTTTGTCCGTGCTGGTGGTTGGCAATCGATGCCATGACCAGCATCAGAACCAGTACCGGCGCGACGGCTTTCAGGGCGCCCACAAACAGCGTCCCGAGCAGCCCCGTGGCCTCCGCAGCAGGTTTTGACACCATGGCCAGCAGAATACCCAGCACCAGTCCTACCAGAATTTGTTTAACCAGACTTCCCTGCGCCAGGCGCGCAAAAAGACCCGTCGATTGTGTGCTCATACATTATTCCTGAGTGAAATTGCGTTCCATTCCGAATGTGCTCTTAGTCACATTTATGTCCGGATGTAAGTAAATGTTTGCCTGGTCGAGTATAGGGAATGCGCGAAAGGAGGGAAGCGTAAAATGCTGGATTTTACGTGTTGCGTCATGTTTTTTAACTATTGATTAACGAAAGTGCCGGGTGGCGCTGCGCTTACCCGGCCTACGGGGTGACGTTGTAGGCCCGGTAAGCGCAGCGCCACCGGGCAAAACGCATTAAGCCTGCTGCTTCTTATCGTGCTGGCGGTTAACCCAGGTATTGATAATCAGCGTCACGATCAGAATGCCAAACACCACGCCGAGCGAAATGGCGATCGGGATATGGTAGAAATCGACGATCAGCATCTTGATACCGATAAACACCAGGATCACCGACAGGCCGTACTTCAGCATGGAGAAGCGCTCCGCCGCGCCCGCCAGCAGGAAGTACATCGCGCGCAGGCCGAGGATGGCGAACAGGTTAGAGGTCAGGACGATGAACGGGTCGGTGGTCACCGCGAAAATGGCCGGAATGCTGTCCACGGCGAAAATCACGTCGCTCAGCTCAACCAGAATCAGCACCAGCAGCAGCGGGGTGGCAAACAGCAGGCCGTTCTTGCGCACGAAGAAGTGCTCGCTCTCGATCTTGTCGGTCATGCGCAGATGGCCGCGGATCCACTTCACCAGCGGACGATCGCCAATCGCGGAGCCGTCCTCTTTTGCCAGCGCCATTTTGATCCCGGTGAACAGCAGGAACGCGCCGAAGACGTACAGCAGCCACTCGAACTGGGTAATCAGCCAGCTGCCAGCGAAGATCATGATGGTACGCAGGATAATTGCACCCAGCACGCCATACACTAGCACGCGACGCTGCAGAGCCGCAGGCACGGCGAAGTAGCTGAACAGCATCAGCCAGACGAAGACGTTATCAACCGCCAGGGCTTTTTCAATCAGATAGCCGGTGAGGAAGGCGAGCGCCTGAGGATCGGCCACCGCGCGGCCTTCGGTCGAGGCCAGATACCACCAGAAGGCGGCGCAGAAGAGCAGGGAGAGAGTAACCCAGACCAGCGACCAGGCGGCGGCCTGTTTCATGGTCATGCCGTGCGCGCCGCGACGGCCCTGCAAAAAGAGGTCGATCGCCAGCATGATGAGCACGACAACCGCGAATCCGCCCCACAACATTGGAGTGCCGACAGAATGCATACTATTTTCCTTACACATAAAAAACAAAAACGGCCATGGTCAGAAGACGATAGCCGTTAGCTTTTTATGCATAGACCTCGCCTTCCGGCAAGGTCTCACTTACAACCACGAGGGTTGCCCGGCGACCGGATGCGGTATTGCACGCATCGTAATGACGATCCACCGGCGAAGAAGTTACTCCCCTTTGCAGGTAACAAAATATGTCAGACCATCGGTTTCGTCAATGGCCTGCGCCGTTTCATTACACAGCTTTACGCGATAACTTCCGCGCTCACGCCGTCTGCCGGGAACACCACGCCGGTCTGACGGCGGATCTCCGTTTGCAGCTTCGCCGTGGTGCGGCTCACCGCAAGGCCTGGGTGATTCACTTCGTTGTCTTCCACCAGACGGGCGAAGACCTCTGCCTCATAGAGCATAGTGTTAATATGCTGAGGCTGCGTCAGCTCCTGCGCTTTGCCGCCGCGCGGGACAAAGCTCACCTTCTGGCACTCGGCGATCTTCTCGATAACCAGCGAGCCCGCTTCGCCCTGAATTTCGCTCGGCAGGACAGAATCGCTCACCTTGGAGTGCTGCAGCGTCACGCTGAAATCACCGTAATCCAGCACCGCGACACCGTGCGCATCCACGCCGCTCTCCAGCAGGCTGGCGGTGGCCGTGACGCCGTGCGGCTCGCCCCACAGGGCCACGGCAGAGGCCAGGCAGTAGAAACCGATATCCATAATCGAGCCGTTAGAGAAGGCCGGGTTAAAGGTGTTCGGGTTCTCGCCGTCGAGATAGCGCTGGTAGCGCGACGAGTACTGGCAGTAGTTGATAAACGCTTTGCGCACTTTGCCCACCTTCGGCAGGGACTGCTGCAGCAGCAGGAAGTTCGGCAGGCTGGCGGTTTTGAACGCTTCGAACAGCACCACCTGGTTTTCGCGGGCAAGCGCGATGGCGGCTTCCACTTCTTCGATGTTCGACGCCAGCGGCTTCTCGCAAATCACATGCTTTTTATGGCTGAGGAACAGCTTCGTTTGCGGGAAGTGCAGGGCGTTCGGGCTGGCGATATAGACCGCGTCAATGGCGTCGCTTTGCGCCATGTCATCAAGCGAGGTGAAGAGATGCTCGACCAGGTAATCGTTGGCAAAACTCTGCGCCTGCTCAAGGCTGCGGGAATAGACTGCGGTAAGTTTCAGTTTGCCGGTTTCGTGGGCGGCGTCGACGAACTGGCGCGTGATCCAGTTCGTTCCAATGACTGCGAAACGTATCATAAACGTTTACGTACTCCGTAGCGGGGAACTTTTAGCCACTGTAGCACGTCATCATGACAATTCGCGTGCGCTATTCCGCATTACCTTTTAACGATAAATGCGTAAGCCACAGCCGGGTATCAAACTCCAGCTGGTGGTACTGCGGCTCCATATGGCAGCACAGAGAATAGAACGCTTTGTCGTGCTCTTTCTCTTTCAGGTGTGCGAGCTCGTGCACCACAATCATCCGCAGAAAGGCTTCCGGCGCGTTGCGAAAAACCGTCGCGACGCGGATCTCCGCCTTGGCCTTCAGCTTGCCGCCCTGCACGCGGGAGACGGCGGTGTGCAGGCCGAGCGCGTTTTTCAGCACGTGGATCTTGTTGTCGTACATCACCTTGTTGATCGGCGGCGCGCTCTTCAGATACCGGTTTTTCAGATCCTGCGTATACTGCCAGAGGGCTTTATCGGTCGCGAAATCGTGGGTGCCGGGGTAGCGTTTTTCCAGCACCGCGCCGAGCTTCTGCTCGGCAATCAGGCTGCGAACCTGAGAAAGTAAATGCTCCGGGTAGCCCTGGAGATAAGTAAGTTGGTTCATCAACGCCCCAAATCGACAATAAAACGGGTATACTCACGCACCCTTTTCAGGGATACGCCAAATTTTACCATTCAGGAGGGCCGATGAGCCACTTAGACAACGGTTTCCGTTCACTCAACCTTAAACGTTTCCCGGAAACGGACGACGTTAACCCGCTTCAGGCGTGGGAAGCGGCGGATGAATATCTGCTGCAGCAGTTGGATGAGACTGAAATCCGCGGCCCGGTTTTGATCCTGAATGACGCCTTCGGCGCGCTGGGCTGCGCCCTGGCGGAGCACACGCCGTACAGCATCGGCGATTCCTACTTAAGCGAGCTGGCGACGCGTGAAAACCTGCGCCATAACGACATCGACGAATCCAGCGTGAAGTTCCTCGACAGCACCGCGGACTACCCGCAGGCGCCGGGCGTGGTGCTCATCAAAGTGCCAAAAACCATGGCGCTGCTGGAGCAGCAGCTGCGCGCGCTGCGTAAGGTCGTCACGCCAGAAACCCGCATCATCGCGGGTGCCAAAGCGCGCGATATTCATACTTCGACGCTGGAGCTGTTCGAGAAAGTCCTTGGCCCGACCACCACCACGCTGGCCTGGAAAAAAGCGCGCCTGATCAACTGTACGTTCGCCGCACCCGAGCTGGCCGACGCGCCGGACACGCTGAGCTGGAAGCTGGAAGGGACAGACTGGACCATCCATAACCACGCGAACGTCTTCTCCCGCACCGGTCTGGATATCGGCGCGCGCTTCTTTATGGAACACCTGCCGGAAAATCTGGAAGGGGAAATTGTCGATCTGGGCTGCGGCAACGGCGTGATTGGCCTGACGCTGCTGGCGAAGAACCCGGAGGCCAGCGTGGTGTTCAGCGACGAATCGCCGATGGCGGTGGCCTCCAGCCGTCTGAACGTGGAAACCAATATGCCGGACGCGCTGGACCGCTGCGAGTTTATGATCAACAACGCGCTGTCGGGCGTAGAGCCGTTCCGCTTCAACGCCGTGTTCTGTAACCCGCCGTTCCACCAGAAGCACGCCCTGACGGATAACGTCGCCTGGGAGATGTTCCACCACGCGCGCCGCTGCCTGAAGATTAACGGCGAGCTGTACATCGTGGCGAACCGCCACCTGGACTACTTCCACAAGCTGAAGAAGATTTTCGGTAACTGCGTCACCATTGCGACGAACAATAAGTTTGTGGTGCTGAAGTCGGTGAAGCTGGGACGTCGTCGGTAAGATTGTTTTGCCCGGTGGCGCTGCGCTTACCGGGCCTACAATGGCCTCGAACCCGTAGGCCGGGCAAGCGAAGCGCCGCCCGGCTATGCCCTAGATCGCCAGAGCTAACTTCGTCCCCTGCGCAATTGCCCGCCGCGCATCCAGCTCCATCGCCACGTCGCACCCGCCGATCAGATGCACCGTTTTACCGGCCTCGCGCAGCGGATCCGCCAGATCCCGCTTCGGCTCCTGCCCGGCACACAAAATCACATGATCCACGCGCAGCAGCTGCGGCTCGCCGCCGATCGTGACGTGCAGCCCGTCGTCGTCGATCTTCTGGTAGCTCACCGCCGGGATCATCTTCACCCCGCGCGAGAGCAGGGTGGCGCGGTGGATCCAGCCGGTGGTTTTCCCCAGCCCTTCGCCCGGTTTGCTGGCTTTACGCTGCAGCATCACGATCTGGCGCGGGCTTTTCGGCAGTTGTGGCCCTTCGGGTCGCAGGCCGCCGGACTGGCTGAGGCTGGTGTCGATACCCCATTCCACGCAGAATTCGGCAATGTTCTGGCTGGTGGCTTCGCCCGGCTGGCTTAAATACATCGCGGTGTCAAAACCGATCCCGCCGCAGCCGATAATCGCCACCTTCTCGCCAACCGGCGCTTTGTCACGCAGCACGTCGAGATAGCTCAGCACTTTTGGATGATCGATACCCTCGATCGCAGGCGTGCGCGGTACGATCCCGCTCGCCAGGATCACCTCATCAAAATCAGTCAGATCCGCCGCGTGGACAAACTGGTTAAGCCGCAGCTCGACGCCCGTCAGCTCGATCATCCGGCGGTAGTAGCGCAGCGTTTCGTAGAACTCCTCTTTGCCGGGGATCTGTTTGGCGATATTAAACTGCCCGCCAATCTCTCCCAACGCATCAAACAGCGTCACGCCGTGCCCGCGCGAGGCGGCATTGACCGCAAACGCCAGGCCTGCCGGGCCAGCACCCACGACGGCCAGGCGTTTTTTATTGACCGCCGAAACGATCGGCATTTTGGTTTCATGGCAGGCGCGTGGGTTAACCAGGCAGGAGGTGACCTTCCCGACGAAGATCTGATCCAGACAGGCCTGATTACAGCCGATGCAAGTGTTGATCTCATCCGCGCGTCCGCTTTGCGCTTTCGACAGCAGCTCGGCATCGGCCAGGAACGGGCGCGCCATCGAGACCATGTCGGCATCGCCGCGTGAAATCACATCGTCCGCCACCTGCGGATCGTTAATGCGGTTGGTGGTGACCAGAGGAACGGACACTTTGCCTTTCAGCCTGCGCGTCACCCAGCTGAACGCCGCGCGCGGCACCGGCGTGGCGATGGTCGGGATGCGCGCCTCGTGCCAGCCGATGCCGGTGTTGATAATGGTGGCCCCCGCGGCTTCAATCGCCTGCGCCAGCTGCAAGGTTTCGTCAAACGTGCCTCCGCCCTCCACCAGATCGAGCATCGACAGGCGGAAGATGATGATAAAGTCCGCGCCCGCACGTTCGCGCACGGCGCGCACGACTTCTACAGCAAAGCGCATCCGGCGGGCATAGTCGCCGCCCCATTCGTCGTCGCGCTGGTTGGTGCGGGCGGCGAGGAACTCGTTAATCAGGTAGCCTTCGGAGCCCATCACCTCAACGCCGTCATAGCCCGCTTCACGCGCCAGCGCGGCGCAGCGGGCGAAGTCGTCAATCAGCGCCAGGATCTCGTCGTGGCTCAGAGCATGCGGAGTGAAGCGGTTAATCGGCGCCTGAATGGCCGATGGCGCAACCAGATTCGGCTGATAGCTGTAGCGTCCGGTGTGCAGAATTTGCAGGGCGATTTTACCGCCCTCGTTGTGTACCGCGTCGGTCACAATGCGGTGATGCGGGAGCTGTGCTGCATCGTTCAGCACCGCACCGCCCTCCATGCCGACGCCGGAAGGGGAAGGGGCCACGCCGCCGGTGACAATCAGCGCCACCCCGTGGCGCGCGCGCGCGGCATAGAAAGCCGCCAGACGCTCGGCCCCGTCCGGATGCTCCTCGAGCCCGGTGTGCATCGAGCCCATCAACACGCGGTTTTTGAGTGTGGTGAACCCCAGATCGAGAGGGGCGAATAACGACGGGTAGCGGCTCATAGTCTCTTCCAGTGTAAAATTATTGTTATGTGGTCGGATGAGTTACTAATTTAGCCAGCGGCAGCGGAAAGGTAAAAGCGGGATCGAATGATTGTGATAGATCTCAAAGAACTTCCCCGGTGGCGCTGCGCTTACCGGGGCTACAAATCCCCAGGACAGATAAGCGTAGCGCCATCCGGCGTTATTTACGGCGCCGCTGCCCGCACCAGCCCCGGCGCCTGCCACATCGACGTGGTCAGTCCGCTGTCCACCAGCCCGAGCTGGTCCGCGTATACCGCCTGCCATTTCTGCATCATGCCGTCGTACAGCTCGCGGTGCGCCGGGTTTGGCGTGAACTCGCGGCTCCATTTCACCAGCCGCTCGCCCGTCGAGGCCATATCCGCAAACAGCCCCGCGCCCGTACCCGCGGCAATCGCGCAGCCCAGCGCCGTGGCTTCTTTCACTTCCGGAACGCGCACCGGCAGGCCCGTGACGTCGCTTAAAATCTGGCTCCACAGGGCACCTTTTGACCCGCCGCCCGCAAACACCAGGCTCTCAAACGTCACGCCGGAAAAGCGTGAAATCTGCGCCAGGTTGCAGGCCGAAACAATCGCCGCGTTCTCTTCCAGGGCGCGGAACAGCGTCGCTTTATTGCATTTTTCCGGGTCAATGGAGAGGTTAATAAACGACGGCGCGGCGTGGTACCACTGCTTGAAATGCATCGCGTCGGAGAAGATCGGCATTACCCCGTGGGAGCCCGCCGGCACCCGGCTGGCCATCTCTTCCAGCAGGGAATAGGTGTCCATCCCCATCCGCTCGGCAATCAGCTTTTCCTCCGCGCAGAAGGCGTCGCGGAACCAGCGCATGGTCAGCCCGGTAAAGAAGCTGATCGACTCCGCCTGCACCATGCCGGGGATAACGTGCGGATTCACGCGGATGTTCATGTCGGGGTCGGTGCGTACCTGCGGCAGATTGACCACCTGCTGCCAGAAGGTGCCGCCCAGCACCGCCGTTTGTCCGGCGCGAACCACGCCCAGCCCCAGACAGCCCAGCTGCACGTCGCCGCCGCCCATCACTACCGGCGTGCCTTCGCGCAGGCCGCTCTGCTGCGCGGCCTCCCGGGTTATAGCACCCAGTACGGTGCCGGTCTCTTTTACCGGAGAGAGAATATCGGCGCGCAGCCCGGCCATGTCGAGAAGCGCCGGACGCCAGTCGCGGGAGAAGAGATCCAGCATGCCGGTGGTGCCCGCGTTCGACGGGTCGACCGCCAGCTCGCCGGAGAGCTTCGCCGCCAGCCAGTCGCTGATCATGGTGATAGTCGCGGCCCTGCGGTAAATATCCGGACGGTGGTGCGCCAGCCACAGCAGGCGCGGCATGGCGCTCAGCGCCAGCGTCTGGCCGGAGACCTCATACACTTCGGATTCAAAACGGTCATCGTGGATCTCTTTGAGTTCGGCCACCTCGCGGCTGGCGCGGGCGTCGACGTTGGCGCAGGCCCAGATGGCCTCGCCGTTACGGTCGTACAGCACGATCCCTTCGCGCATCGAACAGCAGGCGACGGACTGGATATCTGCCGCGCTCAGGCGCGCACGCTCAAGCGCCTGATGAATGCACCGGCAGGCCAGCTGCCAGTTGGTCTCGAGGTCAAACTCCATCGACCCCGGCACGTTCTCCACGCTCAGGTGCTTCCACTCGGCCTGGCCGACGGCAATCTGGTTGCCCTGCAAATCGAAAATCACGGCGCGAACGCTGCCGGTCCCTGCATCTAACGCTAAAAGGTAACTCATGAGCTTGCCTCGCTGTTAGCGCAGGGCGGGCTCTTATTTGGCCAGAGCCAGCACCGCGCGGGCTGTCGTCTCTTCCGTCACCAGGCCATTGATACGGCGACCCTTCAGTGCGGCATAAATCGCATCGGCTTTCTCTTCCCCGCCGGCCACGCCAACGATGGTGGGCAGCTGCGCCAGCTCATCAAGCGAGACGCCGAGTAATTCTTTGTGGATCTCCAGCTCCTCAACGCACTCCCCTTCGGCATTGAGGAAATAGCCGAGAATGTCGCCGACCGCGCCTTTGCGGGCGTACATCAGCTGCTCGCCTTCGCTGATATAGCCGGAGCGCAGGATCGTGGCGTCACGGCGCTGGTTTACTGAACCAATACCAACTACCGCCACGTCGGCTGCGGTGGCGGCGAGGATCACGTCCCGCACGCTGGTCTCGCGTTTTAAGATCCCGGCCACTTCGGCGGAAGACACGCGAAGCGGGGCGGGGATCATGCTGACGCTGCAGGCCGCATCCAGCTGGCCGATACCAGTCATGTACGGCCCGACGCCGCCGGAGAGCGTCACGAGGCGGATCTGCTGCGAGCTGATAAAGCCGCTCAGGTGCTGCAGGCTGCTCATGGTGGTTTCACCGAACCCCACCGCCAGCAGCTGGCCGGGCTCCAGCACGCCCATCAGCGACTGCGCCGCGCCAATGCCTAACCGCACGTTCATCGGCGGCGTATTTAGGGCAGGCATCACGCGCACCAGCTTCAGGCCAAAGCGCTGCTGTAGCTCGGTTTCAAGCGACAGGCAGCCCTCGTAGCGGGAGTTAATCTGCACGCGGATCACCCCGGACTGGCGGCCTTTCTCCAGCAGGCGGGAGATTTTTAATCGCGGCAGCCCGAGGCGTTCGCCGATATCGTTCTGGGTCAGCCCGTCGTGGTAGTAGCACCAGGCCACGCGCGCCACCAGCTCCTCTTCCGCCAGCGCCAGCCCGGCAAACCGTCCTTCTTCCGCAGTGCGTTTATCGCTCATAGTTGAACTCTTATAAAAATTTAGATCATATGTTCGTGATGACGCGGAGGGAAAGTGTGAGCCACGCGACAAAACGGATCATTTCGATCGTTTCTGGTTTATCTGAATCTCAATCGATAAAACTGTGATCCCTGCACGGTTGTAAATATAGTTCACCGTCTACGCTTTTGAACATTATTAAATCTAAAAATCATTTGTTCAATAGCGGAGCGATGATGACCCCACTTCTCGACGCGCGAAGTATCAGCAAGCAGTTCTCAGGCGTGCCGGTTCTAAAAGG
Organism: Enterobacter sp. SST3; assembly: GCF_000286655.1. Taxonomy (NCBI): domain Bacteria; kingdom Pseudomonadati; phylum Pseudomonadota; class Gammaproteobacteria; order Enterobacterales; family Enterobacteriaceae; genus Enterobacter; species Enterobacter sp. SST3. Next base: position 28,643 of record NZ_ALNS01000039.1, read on the forward strand.
CATTGATTTCACGCTGCTTGCGGGCCAGGTGCACGCGCTGATGGGCGGGAACGGCGCGGGAAAATCGACGCTGATGAAGATCATCGCCGGAGTCGAGACGCCGGATGAGGGTGAACTTTCCGTCGAGGGGCAGTCATATGCGCGGCTGACGCCCGTGCAGGCGCACGGGCTCGGCATTTACCTCGTGCCGCAGGAGCCGCTGCTGTTCCCCAACCTGACGGTGCGGGAAAACATCCTGTTCCGCCTGCCGCGCGAGCGCGGTCTGGAAAAGCGGCTGGCGGAGAAACTTGAGCAGCTGCAATGCCGGCTGAACCTCGACGCCGCCGCCAGCACCCTGGAAGTGGCGGATCAGCAGATGGTGGAGATTCTGCGCGGATTAATGCGCAACGCCAGGATCCTGATCCTCGACGAGCCCACGGCCTCCCTCACGCCGGGCGAAACCGAACGGCTGTTTCGTCAGATCCGCGCCCTGCAGGCGCTCGGCGTCGGGATCGTGTTTATCTCGCATAAGCTGCCGGAAATTCGCATGCTGTCGAGCCACGTCTCGGTGATGCGCGACGGCGCGGTGGTGCTCAGCGGTGAAACCGCGCAGTTCGACGATAGCGCCCTGATCGCCGCCATGACGCCGGTAAGCCGCGAGAAATCCCTCAGCGATACGCAAAAGCTGTGGCTGGCGCTGCCGGGCAACCGCCGCACCCAGCCGCAGGACTTTCCGGTGCTCCGGGTGGAGGATCTTACCGGGGAAGGGTTTATCGATCTGAGCCTTGAGATCTACGCCGGGGAGATCGTCGGCCTGGCCGGGTTGGTAGGCTCCGGGCGCACCGAGTTTGCCGAAACGCTCTATGGCCTGCGGCCTGTGCGCGGGGGGCGCGTCTGGCTGGAGAACCAGGACATCACCGCCGCACCGGTAAGTTCACGTCTGGACAAAGGCCTGGTCTACCTGCCGGAAGACAGGCAGGTGTCGGGCCTGTTCCTCGACGCGCCGATCCGCTGGAACACCGTGGCGCTGAACGAGCCGTCGCTCTGGCAGCAGCGGAAAAGAGAGTCCGCGGTGGTGGAGCGCTATCACCGGGCGCTGGGGATCAAGCTCAACCATGCGGATCAAACCCTGCGCACGCTCTCCGGCGGCAACCAGCAGAAGGTGCTGCTGGCACGCTGTCTGGAGGCCAACCCGTTATTGCTGATCGTCGATGAACCGACGCGTGGCGTGGACGTCTCGGCGCGCGCCGATATCTACCAGCTTATCAAAAGCGTGGCGGCGCAGAACGTGGCGGTGCTGATGATCTCAAGCGATCTCGATGAGTTTCCCGGCCTTGCCGATCGCGTGCTGGTGATGCATCAGGGCGTACTCAGCGGCGAACTGCCGCGCCATGCCGTCAGCCTCGATCGCATGATGGCGCTGGCGTTTGGAGGGCAATCATGAAGATCTTACTGAAAAACCGCGAGCTGAGCGCGTTTCTCGCCATTCTGGCGCTGTTCGCCGTGCTGGTGGCGCTGAACCCGTCCTACTTCAGCTTGCAGACACTGGGGATGATCTTCGCCAGCTCGCAGATCCTGATCCTGCTGGCGATCGGCGCGGCGCTGGTGATGCTGACCCGCAATATCGACGTCTCCGTGGGGTCGACCGTTGGGCTGTCCGCCATCGCCGTCGGCGTGGCGCTGAACAGTGGCTACAGCCTGCCCGTTTCCATTCTCTTCGCGCTGTCAGTTGGCGCGCTGGCGGGGGCATTCAACGGTTTTCTGGTGGTGGGATTACGCATCCCGGCGATTGTCGCCACCCTCGGCACGCTGGGGCTGTACCGTGGAGCGATGCTGCTCTGGACGGGCGGAAAGTGGATTGAAGGGCTGCCGCCGGGGTTGAAATCCCTCTCTGAGCCTGCGGCCATCGGCGTGTCGCCCCTTGGCATGGTGGTGTTGATTATCGTGGTCACCGGCGCGTGGACGCTGTCGCGCACCGCGTTCGGGCGTGATTTCTACGCGGTGGGGGATAACCTCGCCGCCGCGCGCCAGCTGGGCGTGGCGGTGAATCGCACCCGCATGATCGCCTTTACCCTCAACGGCATGCTGGCGGCCTGCGCCGGGATTGTCTTTGCCGCACAGATTGGCTTCGTGCCCAACCAGACCGGCAGCGGGCTGGAGATGAAGGCCATCGCCGCCTGCGTACTGGGGGGCATTTCACTGCTGGGCGGCACGGGCACGCTGATCGGCGCGCTGCTCGGTGCGTTCTTCCTCACCCAAATCGACACCGTGCTGGTGCTGTTCAGGCTTCCGGCCTGGTGGAACGACTTTATCGCCGGGCTGGTGCTGCTGGGCGTGCTGGTGCTCGACGGGCGTCTGCGTCAGGCGCTGGCGCGGCATCAGCGGGCGCTGAAGTACGGTCGTTTCCAGGCGGGCAACAGAGGGGGAAAGCACGTCACCCCCTTTCCCAAACGTAAAAAAGAGGTGGCGTAAATGAGGCTTAACTGGGAAAGCGCGCTGCTCATTTTGCTGGTGCTGGAGATCCTGCTTTTCGGGGCCATCAACCCGCGGATGCTCGATATCAACATGCTGCTGTTCAGCACCAGCGACTTCATCTGCATCGGTATTGTGGCGCTGCCGCTGACGCTGGTGATCGTCAGCGGCGGGATCGACATCTCCCTCGGCTCGACCATCGGCCTGTGCGCGATTGCGCTGGGGGTGATGATGCAGGCCGGGTGGCCGATGGCGGTCGCCGTTCCGCTGACGCTGCTGCTGGGTCTGCTGTGCGGGCTGGTAAACGCGGCGCTGATCCACTACACCGGCATCAGCCCGCTGGTGATCACCCTCGGCACGCTCTACCTCTACGGCGGCGGCGCGCTGCTGCTCTCCGGCATGGCGGGCGCGACGGGCTACGAGGGCATCGGCGGCTTCCCGGACAGCTTCACGGCGTTCGCTAACCTCACGGTGTTGGGTCTGCCGATCCCATTGGTCTTGTTCGCGGTAATCACCGTCTTCTTCTGGCTTATTACCCACCGCGGGCGCTTTGGCCGTCATCTGTTTTTGATTGGGCAGAACCCGCGCGCGGCGCGCTATGCGGCGCTGCCGGTGAACGGCATGCCCTACGTGCTGTACGGCCTGGTGGGCGTGGCCTCGGCGATTGCCGCGCTGGTGATGGTCTCCTATTTCGGCTCCGCGCGTTCGGATCTGGGGCGCGATCTTTTAATGCCTGCGCTCACCGCCGCCGTGCTCGGCGGAGCCAATATCTACGGCGGGTCAGGTTCGGTTGTCGGTACGGCGCTGGCGGCGCTGCTGGTGGGGTACCTGCAACAGGGTTTACAGATGGTCGGCATCCCCAACCAGGTGTCGAGCGCGCTGTCGGGGGCGCTGCTGGTTGTGGTGGTGATGGGGCGTTCGCTGAGTCTGCACCGCGAATGGGTGCGATCTCTCTTTAGAAAACTATCCGGAGCGTAAGATGAAAACAAAACTGCTCGTCCTGGCAATGGTCCTCAGCTTCGCTTCGGCGCAGGCGGCGGACCGCATTGCCTTTATCCCGAAGCTGGTGGGCGTCGGCTTCTTCACCAGCGGCGGCAACGGTGCGAAAGAGGCGGGGAAAGATCTTGGCGTGGACGTGACCTACGACGGCCCAACCGAGCCGAGCGTCTCCGGCCAGGTGCAGCTCATCAATAACTTCGTCAACCAGGGCTATAACGCCATTATCGTCTCCGCCGTGTCGCCGGATGGGTTGTGTCCGGCGCTGAAGCGCGCGATGCAGCGCGGCGTCAAGGTTCTGACCTGGGATTCCGATACCAAGCCGGAGTGCCGCAGCATCTACATCAATCAGGGGACGCCGGAACAGCTGGGCGGCCTGCTGGTGGAGATGGCGGGCAAGCAGGTCACCAAACCGAACGCGAAAGTGGCGTTCTTCTACTCCAGCCCGACCGTCACCGACCAGAACCAGTGGGTGAAAGAGGCGAAGGCCAAAATCGAGAAAGACCATCCCCAGTGGCAGATCGTCACCACCCAGTTTGGCTATAACGACGCCACCAAATCGTTGCAGACCGCCGAAGGGATCTTAAAAGCCTATCCGGATCTGGATGCGGTCATCGCCCCGGACGCCAACGCGCTTCCTGCTGCCGCGCAGGCGGCAGAAAACCTGAAGCGGGAAGGGGTGGCGATTGTCGGGTTCAGCACGCCGAACGTGATGCGCCCGTACGTTGAGCGCGGCACGGTGAAGGCCTTCGGCCTGTGGGACGTGGTGCAACAGGGCAAAATTGCGGTCAATGTAGCCGATCGTTTGCTGAAAAAAGGCGATCTTAACGTTGGCGACAGCGTGGACGTGAAAAATATCGGGACGCTGAAGGTCGAGCCGAACAGCGTGCAGGGCTACCAGTATGAGGCGAAGGGCAACGGCATCGTGCTGCTGCCGGAACGCGTGGTGTTCACCAAAGAGAACATCAGCAAATACGATTTCTGACGGGGGAGCAAATGGCTGATTTAGACGACATCAAAGACGGCAAGGATTTTGGCATCGGCACGCCGCAGCAAAATGTGCCGTTCACCCTGAAGGGCTGCGGCTCGCTGGACTGGGGCATGCAGTCGCGGCTGGCGCGCATCTTCAACCCAAACAGCAACCGCACGGTGATGCTGGCCTTTGACCACGGCTACTTTCAGGGGCCGACTACCGGCCTTGAGCGTATCGACCTCTCTATCGCGCCGCTGTTTGGTGAAACCGACGTGCTGATGTGTACCCGCGGCATCCTCAGGAGCCAGGTGCCCGCCGCGACGAACAAACCGGTGGTGCTGCGCGCCTCCGGCGGTAACTCGATTCTGGGCGAACTTTCCAACGAGTGCGTGGCGGTGGCGATGGAAGACGCCCTGCGCCTGAACGTCTGCGCGGTGGCGGCGCAGGTGTACATCGGAAGCGAGTTTGAGCATCAGTCGATCAACAACATCATCAAGCTTGTCGATGCAGGGGCGCGCTACGGCATGCCGACGCTGGCGGTAACGGGCGTGGGGAAAGAGATGGCGCGTGACGCTCGGTATTTCTCGCTGGCAAGCCGCATTGCCGCCGAAATGGGGGCGCAGTTCGTCAAAACCTACTACGTGGATGAGGGTTTTGAAAAAGTCACCGCCAGCTGCCCGGTGCCGATCGTTATCGCGGGGGGCAAAAAGCTGCCGGAGCACGAGGCGCTGGAGATGTGCTGGCGCGCGATAGACCAGGGCGCGTCCGGCGTGGACATGGGGCGCAACATCTTCCAGTCCAGCGCGCCGCTCGCCATGCTGAAGGCGGTGAAGAAAGTGGTGCACGATAACTGGAATGCCCGTGATGCGTTCCAGTTCTGGCAGGAAGAGAAACAGGGAGAAGCAAAATGAACGTGACGCTGGTAGAGATCAACATTAAGCCCGAGCGGGTGGACGAGTTTCTGGAGGTGTTTCGCGCCAACCACGAGGGCGCAATCCAGGAGCCGGGGAACCTGCGTTTTGACGTATTGCAGGACCCGAGGGTGAAAACCCGGTTCTTTATCTACGAAGCCTATAAAGACGAAGAGGCGGTGCTGGCGCATAAGCAAACCCCGCACTATCTCGCGTGCGTGGATAAGCTGGAGGAGCTGATGTCGGAGCCGCGCAAAAAACGCAGCTTTGTCGGGTTATTGCCGGAGTAATGGTCTTGCCCGGTGGCGCTGCGCTTACCGGGCTTTTGGGGAAAAGGTGGAATGGTTTTGTAGGCCGGATGAGCGTAGTCCGCCCGGCTTTAGATTTTGCTTTACTGCGCTTTTTTGGCTGCGTCCTGCATCTCTTTCATTTTTTGTGCGGCCGCTTGCTGGCTTTGGCGTAGGTTTTCGCTCGCGGCAACCAGAAACTCAGGATGATTAGCCAGGTAGATAGATATCGCTTCACCCATTTTTTCCGGATGGGCGGTAAAGTAATCCTCGGCGATTTTGCCGATTTCCGTCTTCTGCTCAGCGGTAAACTCAGCGGCCTGGCTCAGCGCCGGTGCGGTCAGTGTGACGAAAACGGTCAGAACGAGGAAGGGGGCTTTATGAAAAACATGATGGGTACTCATTTCAGATTAAGGATGTTAACCACGGGCGGCATAACCCGGCCATAGTCGTTTATGGTTTGCCAGCGTATTTCGCAGCGAGGCGCCTTCTGGCACTCGTCCATTGTTCGCTGGCTAAAAGGGGCAATGATGCCCGCGTTATCAATGGATTGGTTGTTAATACGCGTCTGGAAGAGCGTCACGTAGTAGGGGGTCGGGTTCTTCACCACGAGCTGGTTTGCTGAATATGACCAGAGGATTTCCCGATACGCGTTTTCTGGATTGCCGTTTAATCCCTCAGGGCGATAGAACACTTTGAAGCTCGAACGTACGGCCATTTGCACGTTGTCGCTGCTGGTCTTACTGGCTGGAATGGTTGAGATGCTGAGGGTGAAAAGCGTTTCACGGTCAGCAGGCAACCCCTCATCGGCACGAAAAATCCTGATGCTATTTTCGCGTCCGCCCTGTAGTGCAAAAAGCGCGGGCGTTGCAACAAGCGCCGAGGTCGCCTGGGGGACAGAGGTTGCCCCTGGCCAGTTTCCGCCAGCATAAATTTTTGCGCTGACCAGCCAGGGAAGCGTGGATTTATTGCGCACTGAAACGGTAATGGAGTGCTGTTTTTCAGGATAGACGAAGCGTGTCCCCCCTATCACGACGCCTGCATGCGCAAAAGAGATGAACGTTAAGAGTGCTAAAACAGGGATCAGGATGCGCAGTTTCATCACGGTGTTATCAGGCATAAGTCAAAATAAAGGTTGCTGCAGCATTGGCTGTTCCGGGCGATACAGCGCATCCGTCAGCAAGATAACGGGCATAAAAATCAAGGGTGGCAGTAAGCTGGTTATTTGACAGCGTAAACAGCTGGCTTTCATCGCCCAGCGGTATAAGCGTTTTGTCCGGATTATAAATACCGATAGCCACGCCGCTGGCATAACCCGGACCGCCTGTCAGCGAAAGCAAATCTGCGTTGCCCTGATTGGGTGTGCCTTCAAAATGGGTACTGATGTTATTCAACCCTGCGCCGCAGTTTTCAAGATTGATAGCAAAATGTTCCCATGGCGTATTATTTTTCTGGTTCGTAAATTGCCCTGTGGCGACGTCGCTCATACGAACGATAAGATTTTCCGAATCAGGCGATATGATGCAGGTTTTGCTTTTTACGGTGCCTACAATATAAACGGTCCCGTCGTGCGCCATTGTACTCGCACTGCCCAGGTGCATCAGAATAATGCAGAAGAAAAATAACCGGAGAAACGGTTTCATTCATATTCCTTACTGATAAAGCAGGTCAAAATACATAACGGCAGTCGCATTTCCTGACGTCACAACGGGCAGCGTGGATTTATAGTGCAAATAAAACGTGAGCGTGTTATCCCCCGGCAGCAGCGGATAAAGCGAGGACTCCGTATTATTGATCGGTATTGGGGTGCGATTGGAATCCAGTAGCTCAACGCCGAGGCCCGTTGCCATCCTGCCAGGCGTTCCCTTTCCGTTATCTGAAAGTGCCAGCAATGTCGGGTTGTTCGCATCCACATTCCCGGTAAACCAAACTTTGGTGCCGGTAATGGCGCGGGTGCAACCTTTCAACGTGATATCAAACTTTGTATCCGGCGTTGTGGTGCCAACCGACGGGAAATCATCCGCGGTAAAGTCACCGAGTTCGACCGTCTGCTCAACGCTGCCTGTGTCGACGTTGCAGGACTCCCCCACGATGGTGCCGATAAACTGAACATTGAAACTGTCATTATCTGCTCTGGCGGTCTGTAAGGACAACGCCAGATTTGCCAGCAGAAACAGGAGAAAATTGCGCTTTTTCATCACCCAATCCTTATGCGAAATCAACGCGTAACAAGGCCAGAGCGGTGAACACGCCCAGTTCCGGGGAATTGCCCGTTGTGCTGATAGGATATGCTTTCAGCGTCACGTTGGCCTTGCCCGCCTCATCAGTCGTAAAAGGTGCGCTACTTGAAAAGACATTCGGTTTCAATATGTTGTCTTGCTCACTGGTAACCACGACGGCAACATCAGGATTATCCGATGCCAGCGCTTCCGGGTAGCGAGGGTCCGATGTGCCCATAACGCGCAAGGTTAATTGTGCCGGCGAGTTCACATCAGCATTACATTCAATGGGCACATTGAAGGTTTTGGGTTGAGCGTTGTCCGGCATCTGCCCGGCGCGCGTAAAATCACCGTGATAAAGAGAACCCAGATCCACCGTTACGGTTTGCCCGGCATTAATGACGCAGTTTTGCGGCACGGTAATGACGCCACTGTAGGTAATCTGGTAGACAATATTGGTCAGGCGATCGTTATTCGTCGTGGTGACGTACACATTGAACATCAATTTTGGCGGGATAACCACGGTGCCGATAAAAGGCCTGACAATTTGTAATTTAAAGATCAGGTCATTATCGTTGACCGGGAAAACGCCGCCGGTATCCACTTCATCGTGGCCGCCCATGTGAACGTACTCAATGGGGGGATAAAATTCACCAATGGTTGCGTCATTTATTTTCATGGCGCCAATAATATAATCCGGGTCAAGCTGGAGATATTTCCATTCACCATCCGTTTTGACGACCGGAAAAGGGCTCAAATAGGAGCGATAGGTGCGTTTTTCCCACTCACCCGGTGGACAGGTGGCGTTAACCTGCACATCCTGATTTTTTTCCAGCTCTGTGGAGCCACCTTTAATGTTCTGATTGGTGTTCAGCGTGGTGGTCAAATCATAGTTAACAATCGAGATGCCACCGTTAGCATTTTTACAAATATCGGCTATTCCATAAGGTGAGAATGCCAGCCCGACCACATAAAATAAAATCATCCATAATTTCATTTATATACACTCCGTTTTCAACCGCAGCAGCGGCTGTTTACTTTCAGGTAATTGATACTTCACGCTACATTGCTTGTCTGACCCTTCACCCCACTGAATTTTCAGCGTTCCCGCCGGGCTCAGGCCAGAGAGATAGACCTCTCCGTCTTCACCCACAATCGTATCGCTGCCATTGTCATCACGTGACACCATGGCACCGAAAGGAACGGGTTTGCCCCGATGGGTTAAGGTCATTAACGCACGCGTACCAGGCCGGGCTTTGAAGGTTGCACGCACAACCGCGCCACGGGTTGGGACCACATTGGTTACGGCATCATCGATATCCATATCGTCAGCCAGTGAGTTGATGTCCAGTGCCATGCGGTTGAGATGATACGAGGACGCGTAGGGAACCACGGCATAGCCTCTCCAGTCGGTATGAATACCTGGCTCGTTCTCGACCTTGACGTTACTCGCGCCCGGAGCGGCAATCAGCACGTTGGTATCACCCAGCGGCTGGCTAAGGGTGATGCCATTCCGGTGAGCAATGACGCCGCCGCTCAAACCGTAGTTCACCTGCTGGTAGTCGCCGCTTCCGCTGTAGTTATAGCCCACGTTCGCATTGCCATAGGCGCTATCGTATTCAAGGCTGCTGGAGCCTTGTGATTTGGTCCCCTGGCTTGAATACCCTTCCTGAACGCTGTAGCTCAGGTTGTTATCCTCAAGCAATGTGCCGTTGATCCCGGCATTTTGCGAGGTTTCACCCTTTTTGTCGGTGCTGATGTTGTAGGTGGCATAAGCATAGTTATGCTTCTGGCTGACATCGTTTTGTGGACGCAGCCACAGGCTCAATGGCAGCGACAAATTCAGCGCGTAAATCTCGTCGCTTTTCGACATGCCCGGTGATTTGTTGTAGTTGTAGGACAGGCTGTAGGACACATCTTTAATGGTTCCGCTAAAGCCTACCTGGAGTAGCGTATTTTTTTCATCGGTATGCCAGTAGGTCTGTTGGCTGCCCGTGACAAAGAGCGAACCTGCATGACCAAGCTGCTGAGAGATGTTGAACTGAACCTTTCCTCGCTTGGTGTAGTACAGATTGTAATAATCCATCCAGGGATTTTGCTGTTCGGTATCGTTGTCCTCGTGGTCACCCGTGTAGCCGCGCATTTGCTTATAGGCTGTTTCATCCAGGGAATAGAATCCCGAGGTCGAGTACCGGTAGCCCAGCAGCTGAAAGTTAGTGCCGAGGCCGTTAAGGGATTTTGCATACAGAAAACGGATCGATTGCCCTGAATGCGTGCTGTCATCCGCCAGCGTGCTCTTCGCGTGAGTCACATCCGCAGAGATAGCGCCCAGTTCACCCATATTCAGGCCGGTGCCGAATGCCAGCGAGTGGTAATTGTTGGTTATCTGCGATCCGCTATACAGCGTGAAGCCATGCGAAAGCCCCCAGATTAGAGACCCCTGAACGAAATTAACCTCGTCCTGTTGATCGCTGCTGCTGCGGTATTCGGCCGCTGTTAATGCGTACTTTACGCGGCCTTCACGCTGGAGTACGGGAACGGTGGAATAAGGCACGGAATAGCTGTTGATGCTACCGTCAGATTCTTTTACCTCAACACTGAGGTCACCGCTTGAGGACGTGGGAAACAGGTCGCTAATCGCAAATGCACCCGGTGGAACATAGCTTTGATAAATGGTGTAGCCATTTTGCTTAATGGTTACCTGAGCATTGCTTTTTGCGATACCCCGGATCGTGGGCGCGAAACCCTTCAGGCTATCGGGCAGCATATTGTCATCAGAGGCGATTTGCGCACCGCGAAAAGGGAGGCTGTCAAATACGTCTGATGGGGTGTAGCTGTCACCCAGCGTCAGTCTTCCTTTCAGCGGAATGACCGCGCGTTCAACATAGGTATTAATGTGCTGCCAGTTGTCGCTGCGTGAGTCATCGCTGTTGTGATAATTCCAGCTTGAGTAATCCCTTAACCGCCACGGGCCAAGGTTCAACCCGCTGTTAAGCCCGAGGAAATAGCTTTTACTGGTTGAGTTGCTCTCCCCCCGATCGCGGCTACGAGAGCCGGTGAAGTTATAATTCAGCAGGAGGGCATTAATGCCTTCATCCCATTGTTCAGGCGGAATATATCCGCGTGCGCTATTCCTCAGGGCGGCTTGCGGGATACTGATATCCAGCCGCTGATGCTCAAAATCAAAGGTGGTTGATGAGGCGGGAATGATTGACGCAATATCAATACAGCTGTCCGTTTTTTCCGCCGTCAGCGCAGGAAACGCCTGAAGGTTAACGCCCAGGTTTTCCAGCGCTTTTGCTGATAAACAGGCGGTCAGACCGGTATCATCCGCCTGCGGTTGTGCCGTCGACGCCGTATTTCTTGCCGTAAAGGTGATATCGCGAGTCGCCACAAACGCCCCGTTAAGCCAGAGATCGACACGATAAACGCCTGGTGCCTGGCCATTGGTGGAAAACCGCGACAGGTCAGCAACGGCAGAGGGATCGCTAGACAAAAATGCCGGGTTGAAAAAATATTCTGCACTTGCATCTGATGGCGATAGCAATCCTGCTATCGCCATCGCCACTGGCGTAAGGGATGTTAAAGAAAATGTGCTAAAAATCAGTGAAGTATTACGTTTCATCTCTTTTCCCTGCAGTAAATGCTAAGTACTTCCTTCCTTGAAGACAAAATGCAGGTCTGCTATTTCATTTCAGGTTGTTAATGGGAACAAATCTGCGTAGGGGTATTTGCGCCGAAATCATTCACTGTCTGGAATTTCACACTACCGGAACCGCCGCCGGGGATATCCACCGTCAACGTGTTTTTAGGTGCGACCATTGAATTGGGAAGACGGGTTCCCCCAACAAAGAACTGCACCAACGATACGTAATACGGTGATGGATTCGTTATGATGACTTTTCCATTTTCTGTCCGACACGTCAGCGTTTTGGGCGCATCCACGGAAAGGGATGTTAATTTCTTAGGGCGAATGAATAACTTAATCACACTCTGTGTTGCTATTTGCAGCGTATTGCCCTGAAGCTTATTTTTATCGACAGACGGAATAGCCTTGCTGTTCAGATAGAAAACAGTTTCGCGATCGGCAGGAAGGTCGGGGCCGATATACATAATACGCAGCGTGTTCTCTTTCTTAGGGTGGATAACAAACAACGGTGGCGTAAGGATAAAGTCTGGTGACTTGATACCCTCAACGTTGGCTACCCATGATTGTATTAAGAACGTATTGTCTGCCGACGAATTGATCACCGGTAATGAAACCTGTTTATCCCCCTGCGGATAAATGACGCGGGTAGCCCCTAAAGCAATTCCACCTGCAGAGGCATTCGTTGCCAGACCCATTGTCAGCAGTAACGTACCAGCCATCATCAGGCGAGACAAAGACGTAGGTGATGTGTTCATTTGCATTGTTCCCTCAATTCTCATGACGAGGCACTCGGGCCTCTGAGTGTTTTACTGGTAGACGACGTTAAACCATACCTGGGCGTCGGCCGTACCAGCCTGAACGTGCGGTTGTGTGGAGCGGTATTTCGCCATAAAACGCAGAACATTGGCGCCGTTCTGCAAGGGGGCGTAGCAGGGCGGGGCTGTATCCGGAATAAGTAGATGGCCGGTTGCGTCAAATATTCCCACACCAATCCCCTGCGCTGCGCCTGCGCCATAACCTGCGCGAAAAATTTGCGGGTCTTTTGCATCGGACTCGCCGCTGAACAGTACGCCCGCACGTTGACTGACGCTGGTATCGCAGTCTTCTAGCGTTATCTGAAAGGCTGTCGGTGCTGCCCAATCGCCCGTTGCGGCAAATTCGTTATTGCGTATTTGGCCCATACGCACAATCTGGTCCTGACTTTCTGCACTGACGGAACAGCCGGTGTTGACGACTTGCCCCTGAAAATGCACGCTTCCGTCGTCAATTGCCGAGGCGGGCAGTGCAACGCACAGCAATACGCTGAAAAACAGCACTGATTGCCTGGTGACCTGTCGCATAGTGACTCCGTTTCGATGGATCGGCAAAACACCCCCGAATCAGATTCCGGGGGTGTTACTGCAGCTAACGAATCAGGAGTAAACCATCTGGAATGTTGCAGTCGAGGATACGTTACCCGGCGTGGCCGCACCGGTAGCGATGTAGTCAACGCTCAGCGGGATGGTGTTCTCGCCATTGATCAGCTTCACGTTGGAGGAGGTATCACCGATATTGAGTACGTTACCATCCGGTCCGAACAGTTGCAGTGCGACGTTAGTTGCTGAGCCAGCTCCCGCTGTGTTAGCCAGTGAACCTGCCAGTGCTGCGTCTTGCTGACCGTTGAAAATCACAGCGGCGTTCTGGCTTACCGTGGTGTCGCAATCTTCCAGAACGATTTTGAAATCTTCTTTCTGGTTCGCCTGCATTCCTTTTGTCGTCAATTTCACAGTACGAACCTGGCTCAGCGTTACAGTCTGATCTACGGAGTCAGCTGCGACCGAACATGCAGCATTAACAACCTGGCCAACGAAGTTAACCGTACCGCCAGAAACCGTGACGGTGTCTGCCTGTGCGTTCATCGCTACGCCACTTACCATTGCCGTTGCAATGACCATTGCTAAAACGTGCTTTTTCATACAAATCCTTTTAAATAAACATCTTTCTGTCAAATTGAAATTGAGTAAAAGCTATATGCTTTCACAGCGTGAACTTGAATAACGTTTAACAAGTTCCGTTATTTAGAATATGCATTTCGCATAATGGACGGGCTTATTGAAAAGCTCTTTTCATCATGTTTATGATGTTCCGCGGCAGGTATTCTAGGAGCCGTGAAATATTATTTCAATGTATGGTGGTATAATATGCCGTTAGTTTTTTTTAGGTATAATATTAGAATTAATTAATATTTTTAAATGATGTAAGCAGTGGTGTTTTTACCGGATTTTAACAATGGGCGCCCTGTTTGCGGTCAAATAGATAAAGGTGGTGTATGGATATCGGTTTGGTTGCAAAAAAAATCATGTAAGAGAAAAGGAACTTTATAATTTTAAAAGTATAAATGTATGTCTGAAATATAATGCTATTATTTCAATTTGTAATATTTATACCAGAAAAATGAAATCCCCCTCGTTTAAGAGGGGGGATTGATCAGATCTCTTCTACGCGCACTCTGAGTGCTGCCAGCGCTTTACGTGCCGCTTTTAGCACCTGCTCACACTGCTCAATGGTCAGCGTAAGCGGCGGTTCAATACGAATGGTTTTTGCGTTATTAAGCGTTCCGGCCACCAGCACTCGCTGCCTGAACATCTCGCTCGCGAAGCTGTAGCCGATTTCGTTATCAACGAACTCAATCGCCATCAGCATCCCTTTGCCGCGCGCCTCCTGCACAAGGTCAGGGTATTCCCGGCCCAGCTGGCGGAAGCCGTCCAGCAGCATGTCGCCTTTTTGCTCCGCCTGCGCAGGCAGGTTTTGCTCCAGCAGCACGTTGATGGTCGCCAGCGCCGCCGCACAGGCCAGCGGGTTACCGCCAAAGGTGGTGGTATGCAGGAACGGATTGTCGAACAGCACCGAGAAAACTTCTTCGGTGGCGACCGTCGCGCCAATCGGCATCACGCCGCCGCCGAGCGCTTTCGCCAGGCACAGAATGTCCGGCTGCACGTTTTCGTGCTCGCAGGCGAACATCTTGCCGGTACGCCCCATGCCGGTCTGGACTTCGTCGAGGATCAGCAGCGCGCCAAACTCGTCGCACAGCTGACGCACGGCAGGCAGATAGCCCTGCGGAGGGAGGATGACGCCGCCTTCACCCTGAATGGGCTCCAGGATCACCGCCGCCACGTCATCGCCGGTTTTACGGCATTCGCTCAGCACGGTGCGCATGGCGTTAATGTCGCCGAACGGCACGTGGCGGAAGCCCGGCAGCAGCGGCATAAACGGTTTACGGAAAGTGGATTTCGCGGTCGCCGACAGTGCGCCGAGGGATTTACCGTGGAACGCGCCGCTGGTGGCGATAAAGGTGAATTTCCCGCGCGGCGACTGGTACGCTTTGGCGAGCTTAATCGCCGCTTCGACCGATTCTGTGCCGCTGTTGCTGAAGAAGCTGTATTTCAGTTTGCCGGGCGTTAAGGCCGCCAGCGTTTTCGCGAGCATGGCGCGAAGCGGGTCGAGCAGTTCCTGGCTATGGAGAGGTTGTTTCGCAAGTTGATTCTGTACGGCGGAAACCACAACTGGATTACGGTGCCCCACGTTGAAAATTCCAAAACCTCCCAGGCAATCGATAAACTCCTGTCCCTGGGTGTCGACAAGCGTGTTGAGACTTCCCGCTTGCCACTCTACGGCTCCGTAATCCCCGCCGGCGGTAACAGATTTGCGATACTCCAGAAACCCTGGATTGACGTGCTCTTTAAAGTAATCGATGACCTCACGGTTAAGTTGTTTCATCTCCTCATGATCAAGCGTTCGCTTCTCAATGAGATTCAGTGCGTGCGCGGTACAGGCAAGAGCCGAGGCGCTGGAAGGTAACCTGTTCAAAATGTGCTCCCGGGGATCGCGTATCACATGATACTGGTTTAAGTATTGCAGGGATTACGCCACTTCAGAGGCCTTAACGAAAATCGGGATAAACGCCAGGTTAAAATAATGTTGCACAATATTTAATCATGCCGAAAGAAGCCAAACGGGATTTAGCGGTACGGGGCAGCAAGTATAAAGAAAGGGGGGAAGAGCGTCGCTGCACTAAAGAGGTGCATACGCTGCAACTTAAGCGGGCATTAACAGGTCATACTTTGTCGGTAATTTCTTTGCGAAAGTATTTGAAATCAATGAATTAAAATATCGTACAAAAAGTATGGTTTAAGTCAAATCTGCGATCTTCATCAAGTTTAACAACTAAAGATAAATTGTTTACCGCCGAAAAAACATTGACCCACAAAATTAACATTCAAATAACCTGCAAGGGATGCTCACGATGTCCTCTCCAACCTATGTCACCCAGAATGAATATCCTCTGGACGATGACACCACCTTAATGTCTACCACAGACGTCCACAGTTACATCACCCACGCCAACGACACCTTTGTGCAGGTGAGCGGCTATCAGCTCGATGAGCTGACGGGCCAGCCGCACAATATGGTGCGCCATCCCGATATGCCAAAAGCTGCGTTTGCCGATATGTGGTACACGCTGCAGCAGGGCGAGCCGTGGAGCGGGATTGTCAAAAACCGGCGCAAAAACGGTGACCACTACTGGGTGCGTGCTAACGCGGTGCCGATGGTGCGCCGCGGGCAGGTGACGGGCTATATGTCGATTCGCACCAGAGCCACAGCGGAAGAGATCGCCGCCGTGGAGCCGCTCTACCGGGCGCTGAACGACGGGCGCTGTAAAAAACGTATTCACAAAGGGCTGGTGGTGGGAAAGGGCTGGCTGGGTAAACTCCCGGCCATGCCGCTGCGCTGGCGCGTGCGCAGCGTGATGGCGGTGCTCTTTGCCGGACTCGCCGCCACGCTGGCCGCCACCTCCGCAGGCTGGTTACCGCTTGCCGCCGCTGCGGTGGTGATGCTGATGGGAACGCTGCTCTTTGAGCAACAGATTGTCCGCCCGATAGAGAATGTGGCGCGACAGGCGCTGAAGGTCGCCACCGGCGAGCGCAACAGCGTGCAGCATCTTAACCGCAGCGATGAGCTGGGCCTGACGCTGCGCGCGGTAGGACAACTTGGCCTGATGTGCCGCTGGTTGATCAATGACGTGTCGAGCCAGGTGGTGAGCGTCCGTGACGGGAGCGACAGGCTGGCGCAGGGAAATGAAGATCTGAACGATCGGACCCGTCAGACCGTCGCGAACGTGCAGCAGACCGTCGCGACAATGAACCAGATGGCCGCGTCCGTTCAGAGTAACTCCGAAACCGCCGCCGAGGTGGACAAACTCTCCGTGGCCGCCAGCAGCGCGGCGACGAAAGGGGGCAACGCGATGCAAACCGTGGTTAAAACGATGGATGACATTGCCGACAGCACGCAGCGCATTGGCTCGATTACCTCTCTGATTAACGATATCGCGTTCCAGACCAACATTCTGGCGCTGAACGCGGCGGTTGAAGCGGCAAGGGCAGGGGAGCAGGGCAAAGGGTTTGCCGTGGTCGCGGGCGAAGTCCGTCATCTCGCCAGCCGCAGCGCCAGTGCGGCTAATGATATTCGTAAACTCATTGATGCCAGCGCCAGCAAGGTGCAGTCCGGCTCTGAGCAGGTTCACGCCGCGGGCCGTACGATGGATGATATCGTTGTGCAGGTGAAAAACGTGACCCAGCTTATCGCCCAGATCAGCCACGCGACCTCCGAGCAGGCAACCGGCTTATCAGAGCTAACCCGCGCGGTAGCTGAACTCGACAGCATCACGCAGAAAAACGCCGATCTGGTCGAGGAGAGCGCGCACATTTCGGCCATGGTGAAGCACCGCGCCGGACGCCTTAAGGATGCGGTGACCGTGCTCCATTGAGTCAGTCATGTTCCAAAAAAGCCGTTTATACCGTAGGGAATAAACGGCTTTTTATTTTTCTGATTGTGACTATTAATGGGGTTTATTGTTAATTTAATATTAAATAACTAAAGAAAGTGCGTCAGTTATTTATTCCTGCCTAAGTCAGTTCTTCAGAATGCTATTTCGAAAATACCCCGTTTGGCGGTCTGGTAACGATCGATGAGGCCATATTAATAGCCTGCACCTATGTATTGTGAGGATTATGAAATAAAAAAACGATCAAACTCATAAAGTTAGCGAAATCGTTACCGATAACAGCGATCGTCTGAGAAATAATCACATCGATGGAGAAAATATGTTCTTTCATGACGTAAAGATCGGCACAAAATTATTTCTGGCGTTTGGGTTCTTTATTGTCCTGATGGCGATCAGCGCAAGTGTGTCTTTGCTGAGCCTGAACCGGGCAAATAATGGGATGCAGTCCATTGTTACCCATGACTATCCGACCACGGTAAAAGCGAACCAGTTAATTGATAACTTCCAGGAATTTATTAGCACTCAACAGCTGATGCTGCTGGACGAGCAGGGTACCTACACGGGGCAATCTCAGCAGCGCCTGAAAGAGATCAGCGAGCATATCACGGTGATCCTGGGCGAGCTGAACACCGCGTTGCAGGATCAAAAGTCTCAGCAGGTGCTGGCGGATATCCGCAGCGTGCGCCAGCAGTACCTGGATTCACGCTACCGCATTCTGCAGGCGGTGCAGAACAACAACCGTGCGGGCGCCATACAGGAAATGATGACTACCACCCTCGCCGTGCAGCAGGCTTATAAAGCGAAGGTGAAGGAGCTGATCGCCATTCAGAACAGCGAAATGCAGCGTGCGGGCACGCAGGTGGAAGGAGATTTCAGGTCTAACCGTCTGCTGCTGATCCTCCTCACGCTCTTTAGCGTTGGGGCAGGCAGCCTGATTGGCTGGTTTATCGTGCGCGCCATCACCCGCCCGCTCGGTGAGGCGGTGAGTTTCGCAAAAGCGATTTCAGAGGGCGATCTGACGGGCAGCATCACGCCGCACGGCAAAGACGAAACGGGCCTGCTGCTGCATGCGCTGATGGAGATGAAGACGCGTCTGCTGGACATTGTGCAGCAGGTGCAGACCGGCTCGGAGAATATCTCCAGCGCAGCCGCGCAGATTGTCGCCGGGAACCAAGATCTGGCCGCACGCACGGAAGAGCAGGCCAGCTCCGTTGAACAGACTGCCGCCTCGATGGAGCAGATCACCGCGACGGTGAAAAATACCGCCTCGCATACCGGTGAAGCGACCAACCTTTCTGCCGATGCCGCCACGGTGGTCAAAAACAACGGTGAGATGATGAAGCAGGTGACCAGCAAAATGCGCCTGATTAACGAGACCTCCAACCGGATGTCCGACATTATCGACCTGATCGACGCTATTGCGTTCCAGACCAACATTCTGGCGCTGAACGCGGCGGTGGAAGCGGCGCGCGCCGGTGAGCACGGCCGCGGCTTTGCGGTGGTGGCAGGAGAGGTGCGCCAGCTTGCTCAGAAGAGCGCGTCGTCTGCCAGCGAAATCCGCGAGCTGATTGAGAGCTCCACCAGCCAGACCCAGGACGGGATGAATCTGGTCGAAAAAGCGAGTGGGCTGATCAACGGCATGGTTGGCAACGTGGAGGAGATGGATGCGATCCTGCGCGAGATCCGTCAGGCCAGCCATGAGCAGACGGAGGGGATCTCGCAGATCAACAGCGCGATTGGCCTGATTGATGCCACTACCCAGCAAAACTCCGCGCTGGTGGAGGAATCCGTCGCGGCGGCGGCATCGCTTAACGAACAGGCGATGCACCTGAAAGAGCTGGTACGCGTCTTCCGCGTGAGCGAGCACGCACCGGCTTAATCCAGCTGGGAGATCTCCAGCGCCGCGCGGTCAATCACGCCGATAATCTGCTTAAGCTGCGCGTCGCTGAGCTCTCCCTGATTCACCTTCAGGTCTAATACCGCCTTAAAGTTATCCAGCGCCCGCTTCATCTGTGGGTTTTTGCGCAGCTGAAAGCCGACGCTGCGCGCTTTGATACGCACCTGGATCTGTTCCAGCTGTTCCCGGTTTTCGTCCAGCCAGCGTTGTCCTTCAGCGGTAATCGCAATGCGCTTACGCCCGTTCTCTTCTTCTGTAATGGTGATAAACGCCTGATCCTGCAAATAATCCAGGGTTGGATAGATGACGCCCGGGCTCGGGGTGTAGTTCCCCTGGGTCAGGTTCTCGATCTCTTTAATCAGCTCATAGCCGTGGCTCGCGTTGCGGGTCAGGATATCCAGAATCACCAGCCGCAAATCGCCGTGGCCGAAAAAGCGCGGCCGACGTCCGCCGCCCTCGTGTTCGTGTCGCATAGTATTCCCTTTTTTTGATATATCTAAACTATATCTAAGATATATTCAGATGCAATCTAAAAGATCTTGCATTTTTCCTTATTAGTAATCATTATCATTTGAAAATTGATTTAGATATATCGTATTCACCAGAAAAGGGTCTAAAAATGGCATCTACTCGTTATCCACAGCGTGTTCGTAATGACCTGCGTTTTCGCGAGCTGACGGTGCTCCGCGTTGAGCGCGCCAGCGCGGGTTTCCAGCGCATTGTTTTAGGCGGCGAGGCGCTGGAGGGCTTTAGCTCCCGCGGTTTCGACGACCATACCAAAGTCTTTTTCCCGGCACCCGGGACGACGTTTACGCCGCCGGTGGTCACCGATGAAGGCATCGACTGGGGCGACGGCGTGCGTCCGCAGGCGCGCGACTATACGCCGCTATACGATGAGGCAAATCATGAGCTGGTTCTCGATTTCTTCATTCATGACGGCGGCATTGCCAGCAGCTGGGCGGTTGAGGCGAAAGCGGGAGACAAGCTGACCATCGGCGGCCCGCGCGGTTCGCTGGTGGTGCCGGAGGATTACGCCTGGCAGCTGTACGTGTGCGATGAATCCGGCATGCCCGCGCTGCGCCGACGCTTAGAGAGCATTGCTCAACTGCCGGTTCGCCCGGACATACACGCGGTCGTGACGGTTGGGGATGAATCGTACCAGGACTATCTGGCGCACCTGAGCGCGTTCAACATCACGTGGGTGGTGGGCCACAGCGAGCAGGCAGTCGCTGACCATCTGGCGGCGCTGAGCGTTCCGGAGGACGATTACTTTATCTGGCTGACCGGGGAAGGGAAGGTGGTGAAACGCCTGAACCGTCAGTTTGAAACCGACGCGATTGACCCACAGCTGGTGCGTGCCAGCGCATACTGGCACGCCAAATAATCAGGCTGCTGAATCCAGCTGCGCTTCGCTCACCTGATGTTCGAGCGAGGCGCGGACCTCGTGCAGCGCTTTCTCCTGCTGAGCAAAGTACGCTTCCATATTGCTCAACGACGAGACCAGCAGCCAGGACTCCTCTTTCTCCAGCTCCGCCAGCTCGTTCACTAAAATGTCGATTTGCTCGCGAACCTGCGCCATTTTTTTGCGGATACGTTCCAGATCGTTCAGCCTGTCGCTTGCCATCAATGGTTCGAAGCCCTGCTGCAGGCGGGCCACCAGCGAACGAATGGCTTTCACATCGCCGCGCTGCTTCGCCTGGTTAAGCTGTACCATCATGTTGTTGGCTTCTTCTTTCAGATCGTCCGCCACCAGATCCGGGTGGCAGAGCTTGCTCGCCTGCCGCCAGAGACGCTTGAGTTCGTTCTGGTCCTCTTGTGAAAGATGCTTACCTTTGCGCAGCCGCACTTCGGCATCGTGATGCTGTTCGCGATACTTCTCGTACTCTTCGTTGGCCTCGTCGCGCGCCTGACGCGCAGGCTCCTCCTCGCGCGTTAAGCCGCTCTCCAGCTCCAGCGCTTCGGCCAGCAGGTTGGCAATCAGATTGCTTTGCTGCTCCAGATGCTTACGCGCCTCGGCGGCCTGCACGGAGTCCGCCGGGAGATCGCGCCAGCGCTGGGTGAGCGTCGCCAGCACCTCTACCGCCTGCGCCATATAGTGCTGGCAGCGACGGTAATCCTCCTCGCGACGACGCGCTTCCGCCTGCTGACGACGCAGGTTCAGCTCCGCCAGCGTTTTACGCAGGGCGAGGATCTGCTGCATCAGCGGCCCGAGGCGGGAGAAATAGAGATCGTTGAACTCATCAAGCTGCTGCATCCGCGCGTTGCGGCGGTCAATCAGATCGCGCAGACGCTCTTCCAGCGCCTTCAGCTCCAGCTTGCTGGCCGCCACCTGCGGATCGCGCCACGGCGTCACGGCGCGCTGGCCCTGCAGCCAGGCGGTAATGGCCGCCATGGCCGCGGTATAGTTCTTCTCCTCAAGCGCCACGACGATTGCCTGCAGCTCATCGTCAAACGCTTCATTTTTCAGGCGTGTCAGCTGGCTCTGGATGATGTCGTCATCTTCCAGTTCAATGGCATTTTTAATGATTTCTAGCCGTTTGATCGGTGTGCTCATGATGCCTTTCGCTTTGGCGCTTAAGTATTTGAGTTAAGGTTAGTTGTTGTAAAAGCTACAGGAAATAATACACACGGATGATGATCGGCGCGATGGGGGATTTCTTTAGTTTTTAGGGTTTGTGAGGGTGAGCGGCACGCCGGACTATGTGTGATTGATTACGTATGTGCTTGCATAGGGTGCAGCAAAAAACAGAGGCGGTAACTGCCAGAGAATGCTTAACAGCATTAAGCATGATTAAAATACCCCGAACGTGTAAGAAGTGCGGAGAGCCGGCACCGGGTGATCGCGCGAGGTATTGCCATCGAGGGAGGCTACGTGCTGGCAAACCCAAGGTGCGAAAGAATTGGCACTAAAAACAATATAGGGCGGATTAACCGCCCTTTTTTTTACGCTGTTACACGCTCGTTCCACGCGTCTGAATATTGGACGTTCCCATCGCAATACTTCCAGGTGATCCGCTCATAGCGCAGCTGTACGCCCTCATTATGATTATGCATCTGTAAACCTGGCTCTTTGCAGTTATGCATAACGGGGTTAATGCTGACTATCCGGACGTTTTCCAACAGCATGTTGAAATACTCTACCTCTTGCCCCGCATCGTTGATTTTATACCACTCAATTTCCGCGCTTTTCAGCGTCTGCCCGGTAGCTACGGCCTTATAAAGATATGGGCTGGAGCTATCAAACTCCTTTTCTATTACGAGCGGCGCATGTAAGCGTGTACCGGTGATTTTGCCCGTGTTGTTATCGGTAGGAACTAACAGGCCGTGACTAAAAGAAAGCACCTCAATGCTTCCCTCGCGGTTTTGAACATCCACAGATCCATAAATCGGGTTGCCGCCATCGTCTCTAAGCCACAGGTAAGCAGGAATAGCCATTTTTAAAACTCCATTTTATGTAAAGAGAATAAACCCTCATTAACGGCTAAAAACCGATCGCAGGTGATACAAATTGTGTTATAGATTCGTGTTATTTAATCGGGTTACTTATTGATGTTGCAAATAAAATTAATAGATTGATCTCAAACAGTATCGCGCCGTGCTGTTGCTCTTATGTTGCTGGTTTTGCCAGGTAAAAGGGAATAACGATGGCATGTATACCGATTTACCCGCCCCGCGGGCTGGAGATATTGCGCGAACACATCAGGCTTGCGCGGGCGCGTCACGGAGTTCAGGACATGGCCACCCCGCTTACGTATACGTGGTTTTATGAGCGAGTAAGGAACGGCGGACCGTGGGATTACAAACAACAAAAACGGGCTTACGCTGACTTCGGAAATTTTCATTACGGCGCTGTGGGTTATGCAGCGTGCATCCCTGAAAAGATTTTGCTTATTGCCGCTGGCGCGGCGCAGTGGAAGGCCGGCACATCAAGGCCGGAATGGGGCAATTTTACGGGAGCCCCGCCGTTTGGTGATGATCCGATGGACCAATTTTGGATAAAGCAAGGCATAGACTATGTTAAGCAGCACCACTATTAAGGCGTTTAAGGCGTTGCATTGGGTGGCTACATTCACCATGGCTATCGTGATTGCGGGATACTGTTATTTTCAGCATATCCAGCGCTTAACGGTGAGTGACAAACTTTATGAGGTTCGCCAACTCACGCCCCGTACGTGGTTATATATAACTGAATATGACGGCTCGAACATGACCACAGGGGAAGTATATCGTTATTTTTTAGCAAGCAAGATTGACGGCGATCCGCTGGCGGCTCTCGAAAAACAACATATCGCCCCAACGCTTACCGCGAACACCGCCCGTGCGAAAGTTGACGGCATAGGCAACAATATCTCATTTACTGTTTATGGCACCGTGTACAGCTTTACAACGTCCGCATTTTTTTATGATGCTGAGGGAATAGCTGCCGCGCCGTCAATCGACTTAACGGCCCGTGGCGAGGGCTGGGGCAAGGGGAAATTTAGTCGATAGATAATTATTTATTTAAAAATCCCCTGCGGTCGTGTCAATGACTCGATGAGCCGCGTGTAAGTTTCACGGCGTACCCGTAGCGGTTCATGGATCAAAAGTACATTGTGATTGCCCGCTGGGTATTACCCATGCAGGTTAATGGCTGGGGCGAGGGGGAGATCCGGTTGATATTGTCAGGGAAGAACTTCCCTGCAAAAATTACAGCCAGAATCCCCCACATACGATCTGCGAATTCGCAGAAAATTACCGTTAAAAAACGAAACCGACACGCGGATCCGTCAAAATTACGAATTCGCAATTTGAAATGTTAAGTTTTGCTAAGGTTCTGGCGCTCGTCACAAATAACAGTTCACAGCATGAATCTCTAAAATGTGATGATGGACACGCCGGGCGCAGAACATAATATCATTTTAATTGTTGTGGTTTATGCAGTTTGCTCCACTAGCTGCAACCGGCGTGAGTGCGCCCCAAACATTACCGCACCCGCCTGCGGTTTTTGGATCATAAAAATTTTTCAGTTTTATTTTTCTTCAAACCAGACCGCCAGACCGCGCCAGTGCTGGCGGCTTTGTGGAAAACCGAAACTGAAAAGAGTGAAAAGAATTTCAGTATTTTTCAGTTTAGTGGATCTTAACAGGATCTGATTGTGAGCTTAACATTCAGAAAAATATGAATATTTTTTGATTTTTGTGAGTTGAATGGATCAAGTTATGTTGGTGCGAGGAGGGAAATAGAAACCCGCGAAACCAAGTAGGGTGCGGGTTTGTGGACAGTAATCTGTTATATAAAAACTGAAATCTATTCTTTGTTTTTCCTCTCGTCCCATGACTCAAGAATATACAAAACAAGCGTATGAGCTGAGTTAATTGCAAGCCTTGCATGGCGAGGCAGAACCTTATAGGACTTTCTTCCTGCGCCGTGTGCTGTGCTGGCATGTGTACGAAAAGCGCCAATACCATCTACTATAGAGAACAATCCTGTGAGGATTCTGCGCAGATCATTATCCTCAATGACTTGTGGATTCATACCTAAACTATCTTTCACTACCTTCCAGACGCTCTGAAGGTCTTGTTTGGCGGGCATTTGTAAACCTTCGTCTGTAATATAAATTTTGCATACAGATTCAAGAATGTTACATGCAGCCGAAACTGATTCTTTTGGCTCTTTTTGAATGTGCTCCAGGGCTCGATTGAATTCCATTTCAATCGCGGGCATGTTTCTACCTACAATTGCCTCTTGCAATGATAGCGATGGCTTCGATCCACCAGAAGCAATAAAGCCGCCTGTCATGTAAGAAAAACCGTATTTAGCCAACATTTTATTTACGTTTTCTTTGAAGGTTGGCTCGTTTTTGTTATCTGCAAGAAAGCTGAACGGCGATGGTGTAGCGTAAGATTCCTCACTCTCCATGTATCCCTCGATCAACTTGCCGAGTACCGATAAAGGGTCTTCGCATACTTTATTAATTCTACGTAACCATTCTAAAGCTTTTACATGCTTTGAACCTTCGGGAGCATCTCCCGGAGCATCGGCATAGAAAAAAAGACTATCTAAACTAGCGTGGGTTTCTACGGATGATATGTGATCGGCTACAACTGACACTAAAGGCTGCGGAATTTTTCTTTCCATTTTCCTCTAACTCGTCGTTTGAAATGTTGGTGCGTTGGCTCGCAGTGGCTAAGTCGTGCGACACTTTTGCGACACAACGGAAGAGAATAGCTAGTTTTACAAGGATTTGCGATGGATATATTGCTGATACTAAAGGGAAAATTTGGTGGCCCCTGCTGGACTTGAACCAGCGACCAAGCGATTATGAGTCGCCTGCTCTAACCACTGAGCTAAGGGGCCGTGGCGGTGAATTATAAAGTAACTCCCCGCAGCAATCCAGCCATTCACACCTGCCTGCTGTTTTTATAAACAACGCATTATCAATCCTTTATACTTCCATAACGATGTATCAGCGGGAGTAAAGATGATCAACGACATTCTGGCCCCTGGCCTGCGGGTGGTGTTCTGCGGAATCAACCCGGGCAAGTCCTCGGCGCACACCGGTTTTCACTTTGCCCATCCGGGCAATCGCTTCTGGAAGGTGATCTACCAGGCCGGGTTTACCGACAGGTTACTCAAGCCCGAAGAGGAGCAGCATCTGCTGGACACGCGCTGCGGAATTACAATGCTGGTCGAGCGGCCGACGGTACAGGCAAGCGAGGTCAACCTGCATGAACTGCGCAGCGGCGGGCGGGAGCTGGTGAAGAAGATTGAAGACTACCAGCCGGCCGCGCTGGCGATCCTCGGCAAGCAGGCCTACGAGCAGGCATTCAGCCAGCGTGGGGCTAAGTGGGGTAAGCAGAGCATCATGATTGGCGTTACGCAGGTGTGGGTGTTGCCGAACCCGAGCGGGCTCAACAGGGCGACGCTGGACAAGCTGGTGGAGGCCTACAGGGAGCTGGATGAGGCGCTGATGGTGCGGGGGCTTTAGGGACCTCTACGGCCTGATGCCCTCACCCTGACCCTTTCCCACAGGTCGAGGCAATAAAAAAAGCTCCCCGAGGGGAGCTTTTTCACTGTCAGAACAGATTAGTCGTCCAGGAAGCTACGCAGCACTTCAGAGCGGCTTGGGTGACGCAGCTTACGCAGCGCCTTCGCTTCGATCTGACGGATACGTTCGCGGGTAACGTCGAACTGTTTACCCACTTCTTCCAGCGTGTGGTCGGTGTTCATATCGATACCGAAACGCATACGCAGGACTTTCGCTTCACGGGCGGTCAGGCCAGCCAGAACATCGTGCGTTGCGGCACGCAGGCTCTCGGTGGTGGCAGAGTCAAGCGGCAGCTCGAGGGTGGTATCCTCGATGAAATCACCCAGATGCGAATCTTCATCATCACCAATTGGTGTTTCCATGGAGATTGGCTCTTTGGCGATCTTCAGCACTTTACGGATCTTGTCTTCCGGCATCAGCATGCGCTCGGCCAGCTCTTCCGGCGTCGGCTCGCGACCCATCTCCTGCAGCATCTGGCGGGAAATACGGTTGAGCTTGTTGATGGTCTCAATCATATGCACCGGAATACGGATGGTGCGCGCCTGATCCGCGATAGAGCGGGTAATAGCCTGACGGATCCACCAGGTTGCGTAGGTGGAGAACTTGTAACCACGACGGTATTCAAACTTGTCTACCGCTTTCATCAGACCGATGTTGCCTTCCTGAATCAGATCCAGGAACTGCAGACCGCGGTTGGTGTATTTCTTGGCGATAGAGATAACCAGACGCAAGTTCGCTTCAACCATCTCTTTCTTCGCACGGCGGGCTTTCGCTTCACCGATGGACATGCGACGGTTGATGTCTTTAACCTGCTCGATGGTCAGGCCGGTCTCTTCTTCAATCTGCTGCAGCTTCTGCAGGCCGCGATACACGTCTTCTTTCACGTCGTGCAGCTTTTCAGACCACGGCTTGTTCATCGCGATAGCCGCGTTGAACCAGGTTTCGCTGGTTTCGTTGCCGGTGAAGAGGGTGATGAAGTTCTTCTTCGGCATTTTGCACTGCTCAACGCACAGCTTCATGATAATGCGTTCCTGGGTACGTACGCGATCCATCATCACGCGCATGCTGTTCACCAGGTAGTCGAACTGTTTTGGCACCAGGCGGAACTGTTTGAACACTTCAGACAGTTTCAGGATCTCTTCCTGAGCGGCTGCGTGGCTGCGGCCTTTCGCTTTGATGGTGTCACGCGTCACTTCGTACTGGGTACGCAGCTCGGCAAACTTCTCGCGCGCCAGTTCTGGGTCGATGCTGTTGTCATCATCGGCGCTGTCGTCGTCGCTCTCTTCCTCATCTTCGTCTTCGTCATCATCCATCTCTTCCTGAGACAGTTCAGAACCGACGTGAGTGGCGGTAGGTGCCATATCTTCTTCAGCGTTCGGGTCGACAAAACCGGTGATCAGGTCAGACAGGCGCGCTTCTTCCGCTTCAACGCGATCGTACTGCTCCAGCAGATAGGTGATCGCTTCCGGGTACTCAGCAACAGAGCACTGAACCTGGTTGATCCCGTCTTCGATGCGTTTTGCGATGTCAATTTCGCCTTCGCGGGTCAACAGTTCAACGGTACCCATTTCGCGCATGTACATGCGGACCGGGTCAGTGGTACGCCCGATTTCAGATTCCACGCTGGACAGTACCTGTGCAGCAGCTTCTTCCGCATCTTCGTCAGTGTTGTTGGAGGTTTCAGCCAGCAACAGATCATCGGCATCCGGTGCTTCTTCCATCACCTGAATGCCCATGTCATTGATCATTTGGATGATGTCTTCGATTTGATCTGAATCGACGATATCTTCCGGCAGATGGTCATTGACCTCGGCATAGGTCAGATAGCCTTGCTCCTTACCACGTTGGACAAGAAGTTTCAGCTGTGACTGCGGGTTTTGCTCCATAAGACGGTATCCACACTTAATTCGTTTGATTGGTGTCGGCGATGGGGCTGCCAACCTTTAAAGCGAGGGCGTACTTATATTTTTGCCGCTGCCTCTCAGTGCGGCTGCCGGGGGCTTCCCGATCGATATTCGGCACTTAAGCCGTTAAATTTATTTTTTTTCCAGGGCTTGTCTGATTTCCCAGAACTCCCTGCGTTCTTCACTGCTTAAACCGTGCGTGCGATCGCGAGCTATCAACTCTTCCTGTCGCTGTTCAAGCATTGAATCAAAAATTCGGTTTAGCGTGTCGGTGAACATTTTTTCAACGTTCTCATCCTTTATATCGTTCCAGGCTGAGAGTTTTTCAAGTGTTGAGTATTCACTTGTCCCGCGATAGTTCTCTAAAAGCTGACCCGTATTCAGGCCTGGCTGGGCTACACAAAGACTCACCAGCTCGTTGAACAGGCTGAGTCCAGGTAGTTTGCTCTGCGCCAGCCCGTGTAGCGGTGGCACCAGCGGTGCCAGATTCGGGTTTTGGACCAGCAGTCCTATAAGTATACGCATAGGAGTTTGTTTTATCTGCTGAGTGGGTCGTACGACACCATTTTCTGCCTGTTTTGGCATTAAACGATCGAGTTGACCGTCGTCAAAAATGCCCAACTTCAGACCCAGCATCTGGCGCAGTTGAATACGGTGCGCATCGCCAGGGACCTGACTGATAAGCGGTAGCGCGAGCGCGGCCAACTGCGTACTGCCATCTGGTGAACTTAAATCGACCTGCGGCAACAGACTGTTAAACAGAAACATTGAGAGCGGCTGAGCCTGCTCCATCCGTGCTTCAAATGCCTCTTTGCCTTCTTTACGAACCAGCGTATCCGGGTCTTCACCGTCGGGCAGAAACATAAAGCGTAGCTGACGACCATCTGTCATGTAAGGCATTGCCGTTTCCAGCGCACGCCATGCAGCATCTCGTCCTGCGCGGTCGCCGTCGTAACAACAAATGACGTTATTTGTTGCCCGGAATAACATGTGCATATGGTCGGCGGTGGTCGATGTTCCTAGCGAAGCAACGGCATAATGAATACCGTATTGCGCCAGTGCGACAACATCCATATATCCTTCCACAACCAACAGTCGCTGTGGCTCAGCCTGATGTTGCTGCGCTTCATAAAGGCCATACAGCTGGCGGCCTTTATGGAAAATATCGGTTTCCGGGGAGTTAAGGTATTTCGGCGTATCGTTACCCAGAACGCGGCCACCGAATCCAATAACCCGACCCCGTTTGTCGCGAATCGGAAACATCACGCGATTGCGGAAACGGTCGTAAGTTCTTCCCTGGTCGTTGTTGACCAGCATTCCGGCGTCGAGCAGCAGCTTCCTGTTGTCGACATTACCACCGAAACGTTTTAACGCGTTGTCCCAGCCTGGCGGTGCAAAACCAATAGCAAACTGCTGAACAATCTCGGCACTTAAACCGCGTTGCTCTAGATACCGACGTGCAGGCTCTGCATTGGGTTGGGTGAAGGATTGCTGATAAAAATCATTTAACCCTTCCATTAACTGATAGAGATTTTGCCGTTGATGGCGTTCTATCTGACTTAGGCCTGTTCCAGCTTCATACGGCACTTCAAGGTTATGCATTGCCGCCAGCTCTTCGACGGTTTCAACGAACTCGAGCTTGTCGTAGTTCATTAAAAAATCGACGGCATTACCGTGAGCACCACAGCCGAAGCAATGGTAAAACTGCTTTTCACCGTTTACGGTGAAGGAGGGGGTTTTTTCGTTATGGAACGGACAGCACGCATGGTAATTCTTGCCCTGCTTCTTCAGCTTTACCCGCGCGTCGATGAGATCGACGATGTCGGTTCTGGCGAGCAGGTCATTGATGAAAACGCGTGGGATTCTTCCGGCCATATGCCCCAAAATTTAAGCGACTTATAAACGAAAACAAGCCGCGCATTCCTTCCGGAAGCACGGCCTTACGACTACTACTCTGTCTGTCAATTGAGGGCTGAGGCCCTCAACCAATTAGTACAGACGAGTACGGCGTGCGTTTTCGCGAGCCAGTTTCTTCGCGTGACGTTTCACAGCGGAAGCTTTAGCGCGCTTACGTTCGGTCGTTGGTTTTTCATAAAACTCACGACGACGAACTTCAGCCAGAACACCTGCTTTCTCGCATGAACGTTTGAAGCGACGCAGTGCTACGTCGAACGGCTCGTTTTCACGTACTTTAATTACCGGCATGTAACTCTCACCTTTAATAAATTCGGTTTGCCGCTGGCATCAACGCCAGCTTATTTCAAAATGGTGCGGAATTTTACTGCAAATGCTGCTGCTTTGTAAAGCACCGATGCGATTTTGAAAGGGACTTTAATAAGGGTGAGGAGTATACACGAGCCTTCTTCCTGGGGCGAACAAAGTTTTACATCAACCCGCCCAGGCTCTACACTGCGCGGTATTGAAACGAGGTAAAACAAGTCATGCGTGTACTGGGTATTGAAACATCCTGCGATGAAACCGGCATCGCCATTTACGACGACGAAAAAGGGCTTCTGGCCAACCAACTGTATAGTCAGGTGAAATTGCACGCTGACTACGGCGGCGTCGTGCCTGAACTGGCCTCTCGTGACCACGTGCGTAAAACAGTTCCCCTGATTCAGGCGGCGCTGAAAGAGGCCGGGTTAAGTTCAACCGATATTGATGCCGTGGCCTACACCGCGGGGCCGGGTCTGGTCGGCGCGCTGCTGGTTGGCGCGACGGTTGGCCGTTCGCTGGCCTTCGCGTGGGATGTGCCAGCCATCCCGGTTCACCATATGGAAGGGCACCTTCTGGCGCCGATGCTGGAAGAGAATCCGCCTGAATTCCCGTTTGTGGCGCTGTTGGTCTCCGGTGGACATACCCAGCTGATCAGCGTAACGGGGATTGGCAAGTACGAGCTGCTGGGCGAGTCAATCGACGACGCTGCCGGTGAAGCGTTCGACAAAACCGCCAAGCTGCTGGGACTCGATTACCCAGGCGGCCCGATGCTGTCCAAAATGGCGGCGCAGGGAACGGAAGGGCGCTTTGTCTTCCCGCGTCCGATGACCGACCGTCCGGGGCTGGACTTCAGCTTCTCCGGGCTGAAAACCTTCGCGGCCAACACCATCCGCAATAACGACGACAGCGAGCAGACCCGCGCCGATATCGCCCGCGCGTTTGAAGATGCGGTGGTGGATACGCTGATGATCAAGTGCAAGCGCGCGCTGGATCAGACCGGCTTCAAGCGTCTGGTGATGGCGGGCGGCGTTAGCGCCAACCGCACGCTGCGCGCGAAGCTCGCCGAGATGATGCAAAAGCGTCGTGGGGAAGTGTTCTACGCCCGTCCGGAATTCTGTACCGATAACGGGGCGATGATTGCCTACGCCGGTATGGTGCGCCTGAACGCTGGCGCAACGTCTGACCTGAGCGTGTCCGTGCGTCCGCGCTGGCCGCTGGCGGAACTGCCTGAGGCGTGAGTTTTTTGCCCGGTGGCGCTGCGCTTACCGGGCCTACAAAACCGTAGGCCGGGTCAGGCGAAGCCGCCACCCGGCAATAACCTGCACTATACCCGCAGCATCCCTTTCTCTTCCAGAAACGCAATAATCGTCCCCAGACCGTCTCCCGCTTTCAGGTTGGTAAAGGTCCACGGACGCTCGCCGCGCATGCGGTTGGTGTCGCGCTCCATCACCTCCAGCGACGCCCCCACGTACGGCGCGAGATCGGTTTTGTTGATCACCAGAAAATCGGACTTGGTGATCCCCGGCCCGCCCTTGCGCGGAATTTTTTCCCCTTCGGCCACGTCAATCACGTAAATGGTCAGATCCGCCAGCTCCGGGCTGAAGGTCGCGCTCAGGTTGTCCCCGCCGCTTTCCACGAAGATCAGATCCAGATTGCCGAACTTCTCGCTGAGCGCTTCCACCGCCGCCAGGTTCATCGAGGCGTCTTCGCGGATAGCGGTATGCGGGCAGCCGCCGGTCTCCACGCCCACGATGCGCTCCGGCGCCAGCGCGCCCGCCTCGGTCAGGATGCGCTGATCCTCTTTGGTGTAGATATCGTTGGTCACCACCGCCAGGTGATATGTGTCGCGCATTGCCTTGCAGAGCGCTTCCAGCAGCGCGGTTTTGCCCGACCCTACCGGGCCACCCACGCCCACGCGCAGGGGATGTTTGTAATCAGCCATGTTGACTCCTCAGGAACGGAATAGTCGTGAATATTGGGTTTCGTGGCGCGCGGAGGCGATGGCGGACAGCGGCGTAGCTGCCCCCAGCGCGTCGTCGCGACGTAAAAAGGCCTGTTCAAGCCCGGCGGCAAAATGGTCGCTCAGCTCGATAATCAGCTGCTGCGCCGCCTGCTGCCCAAACGGCACCAGCTTGACGCCCGCCATCACCGCGCTCTCAATCCAGCTGTAGCCGAGGCTCAGCGCCAGCTCGCGCACGTCAATGCCCCAGCGCACGCCGAGCCACGCCATGCCGCAGAGCTGGCTTTGCCTGCACAGCGCCAGCCATTCTGCCGGGCAGTCCGGCTCCCAGCTTTTGATGAGACGCGTAAAGGCCGCTCCGCGGTTGCGTTCTTCTTCGCGCAGCTCGCGCGTTTCCCGACAGGCGAGCAGGTATGCCGTCCAGCGTTTGGCCGTCGCCAGGTCGTTCCGATTGCAGGCCTGGCAGAGACGGTGAAACAGCGGCAGATCGACGCAGAAAAAACTCTGCTCCATCTGCTGGATCTGCCAGCGTTTAAAGGCGTCGGCGTTCGCGACCCAGCCCGCCTCCACGGCCCACTCCAGCCCCTGCGACCAGGTAAACGACCCGACCGGCAGGCTGCTGCTGGAGAGCTGCATCAGGCGCAGCCACTGGCGGGCGTGCTCCATCAGCTCATCAGCGCCAGCAGGGCGGAGACGATCAGCCCGCCGCCAAAGGTTTTACGCAGACCGTCGTGACGGCGCAGCAGCAGCCCAGCGGCAAAGCTGGCGCACAGCACCGTGGCGCTGGCGAACATAAACCCGCTGGTGAACAGCCAGAAGCTATGGCCGGACATCTCCACGCCGTGCGCCCAGCCGTGGAACATCGCCAGGGCAGGCACCGCGAGCAGCAGACGGTTTTCAGTCTTAAACATCATCACGCCGCTGACCGCCAGCGAGGTGATAATCAGCATCTCCATGCCGCTAAAGCCGCCGAGCAGGCTGCCTGCGATGGCGCCGACAAGCATCATCCCGAGGGTGGCAAACGGCAGCAGGAGCTTGCGGCCGCTCAGCGCCGAGAGCACGCCTGCGCCCGCTAGCATCAGCAGGTGATCGAGCCCGGTCAGCGGATGGAAAAAACCAGCCTGAAAGCTGTCGGCACCGTGGCCGGGATGCGCGAGCGCGGGAACGGAAAAAGCCAGCAGTAACAGGGGGAGTAACTTGCGCATGATGGATCCTTAATGTGAATGGGCGTGAGAATGGCTATGGGCATCGCTGGCGTAAGCACCCGCTTCTGGTTCAAACGGCAGGCTGGCGTAGGTCACCTCCAGCCCAAACTGGCGCAGCATGTCGTCGAGAACGTGATCGTGGTGATAGCGCAGCTCGCAGGGCATCACCTGCAGCGGCACGTGGCGGTTGCCCAGGTGGTAGCAGGCGCGGGCGAGCAGGAACGGATCGGCGCAGCGCACCACGGAGACCAACTCCGGGGCGGCGATCACTTCGATCACTTCGCTGCCGTCGTCGGTGGTAAGCAGGTCCCCCCCGCGCAGCAGCAGGCCGCGCGGCAGCATCAGCCCGGCTTCGCGCCCGTCGTTCAGCGCCACGCGGGCGCGGCTTTTCACCCGCACGTCAATCGGCAGCGTGACGCTGGCGGTGATCGGGTGCGCGTGGTCCAGACGTTGGGTTAAATAGATCATCATTACTCCTCAAAACAGGAAATAGCGTTGCGCCATCGGCAGAACGTCAGCCGGTTCGCTGGTAATCAGTTCGCCGTCGACGCGCACCTCGTAGGTTTGCGAGTCGACGGTGATGTTCGGCTGCAGGGCGTTGTGGATCATGTCCGCCTTTTTCACCGTCCGGCAGCCTTTCACCACCGCGGTGGCGCTCTGCAGGTTGAGCTGCTGCGGGATGCCGTTCGCACTGGCGGCCTGCGAGATAAACGTCAGCCGTGTGGCGTGGCGCGCGGCGCCCAGCGATCCAAACATCGGACGGTAATGCACCGGCTGCGGCGTAGGGATCGAGGCGTTGATGTCGCCCATCGGCGCGCAGGCGATCATCCCGCCCTTGACGATGGTGGCGGGCTTGACGCCGAAGAACGCCGGGGACCAGACCACCAGATCTGCCAGCTTGCCCGCCTCAATCGAGCCCACTTCATGGGCGATACCGTGGGTTAGCGCCGGGTTAATGGTGTATTTGGCGACATAGCGCTTCACGCGGAAGTTGTCGTTATCGCCGGTCTCTTCCGGCAGCGCGCCGCGCTGAACCTTCATGCGGTGCGCGACCTGCCAGGTGCGGATAATCACTTCCCCGACGCGGCCCATGGCCTGCGAGTCTGACGACGTGAGCGAAAACGCGCCGATGTCGTGCAGCACGTCTTCCGCGGCGATGGTTTCACGACGAATGCGGGATTCGGCAAACGCCACGTCCTCGGCAATATCCGGGTCGAGGTGATGACAAACCATCAGCATGTCGAGATGCTCGTCGATGGTATTGACCGTGTAGGGCAGCGTCGGGTTGGTGGAGGAGGGCAGAATATTCGGGTGCGCGCAGGCGGTGATGATATCCGGCGCGTGGCCACCGCCCGCCCCTTCGGTGTGGAAGGTGTGGATGGTGCGCCCGCCAATGGCGGCCAGCGTATCTTCGACAAACCCGGACTCGTTCAGCGTGTCGCTGTGCAGCGCCACCTGAATGTCCATCTCTTCGGCCACCTCCAGCGAGCAGTTGATCGCCGCAGGCGTGGCGCCCCAGTCTTCGTGGATCTTCAGCCCGATGGCGCCCGCGGCAATCTGCTCGCGCAGGGCATCCGGGTTGGAGCCGTTCCCCTTGCCGAGCAGGCCGATATTCACCGGCAGCGTATCGGCAGCCTGCAGCATGCGGGCGATATACCACGGCCCCGGCGTGCAGGTGGTGGCGTTGGTGCCCGCCGCCGGACCGGTGCCGCCGCCGATCATGGTGGTGACGCCGGAGACCAGCGCCTCTTCCGCCTGCTGCGGGCAGATCCAGTGGATGTGGGTGTCGATCCCGCCAGCGGTAACGATCTTCCCTTCGGCGGCAATCACTTCCGTCGCCGCGCCAATCGGGATCGTCACGCCGGGCTGGATGTCCGGGTTCCCGGCTTTACCGACGGCAAAGATCCGCCCGTTCTTGACGCCAATATCGGCTTTCACGATCCCCCAGTGATCGACGATCAGCGCGTTGGTCAGCACCAGATCCACGCAGTCGTCTGCGGTCATCTGCCCCTGACCCATGCCGTCGCGGATCACCTTCCCGCCGCCGAACTTGACCTCTTCGCCGTAGATCGTGAGATCGTCTTCCACTTCAATCCACAGCTCGCTGTCGGCCAGCCGCACCTTATCCCCGGTGGTGGGGCCAAACATATCGGCATAGGCCCGGCGTGAAATCTCAGCCATGTTTCACCTCGCCCATTACCTCGCCGCGAAAGCCGACAATGCGCTGCGCACCCGAGACCTGAACCAGCGTCACTTCCCGCTTCTGGCCGGGCTCAAAGCGCACGGCGGTGCCTGCCGGGATGTTTAACCGGTAGCCTCGGGTCGCCTCACGGTCAAACTTCAGCGCCGGGTTGACCTCGTAAAAGTGATAGTGCGATCCGACCTGGACCGGCCTGTCGCCGTGGTTTTCGACAATCACGGTTTGGGTTTCGCGCCCGACGTTGATCGCAATCGTGCCGGGCTGGATCTGGTATTCGCCTGGGATCATCACGCGCTCCTTAGACGATCGGGTTGTGGACGGTGACGAGCTTGGATCCGTCCGGGAAGGTGGCTTCCACCTGGATATCCGGGATCATCTCCGGCACGCCCTCCATCACCTGGTCGCGCGTCAGGACGTGGCGGCCCGCCTCCATCAGCGAGGCGACGGTTTCGCCATCGCGCGCGCCTTCCATGATGAAGGCGCTGATCAGCGCGACCGATTCCGGGTAATTGAGCTTTACCCCGCGCGCAAGGCGGCGTTCGGCAACCAGCGCGGCGGTAAACAGCAACAGCTTGTCTTTTTCTCTGGGGGTCAGTTCCATAACGTTTCTCTTATGTCTGCCAGATACGCGGCGAACAGGCGGTTTTGGTGGTGAGAAGCGGGCGAAGCGACTGCCAGATATCGCGCATCACCCGCTGGCAAATCAGGTTGTCGTGGGAGAGAAAACGCACCGACAGCAGCTCGTCGGTGAGCGTTGCCCCCGCAAAATGGCCCAGAGGCGCGAGCAGCGCGCGCACCGTGTCGAGATGTTCTTCATTGGCCGGATAGAACAGCAGTGTGCCGATCCACGGGTGTCCGGCAACGGGCGTAAGATCGCCGTTGCTGAGGTGCTGACGCTCAATCAGACGCGGTTCGTCATCCACCCACACCTCAAGGTGGCTCTCCAGCGTGCCGTGGCTGAAGGTCTCATTGATTACCGGGCGTCCCAGGCAGTACAGCTCCCACGCCAGCAGCGTGCTGGAGGCCTTCAGGTGGAAGACGGAGCGCAGCGCGGCATTCGCCCCGGGGAAGATAATGGTGTCCTGCGGTAGCCACTCCAGCGTGGATCCCTCATCGAGATAAAAGTGCTGGCTCAGACGTGCCTGCGGGCCGCTGCTGCGATAAAACTTGCTGGCGCCGGGCATGGTGATAAGCGCATGGCTTTTGGCGTCCAGCCGAACGGAAATGTCCAGCGTATCGCCGCCCACAACCCCGCCCGGCGGGTGCAGCAGGTAAAGGTGGCAGGTCTCGCCTTCATGGTAAAACGGACGCTGAACGGTAAGCGGCCCGACGTGATGAGCGGAGTGCAGGAGGGTTTTCTCAGGGGTGTGACAAAACTGCAGGGCAAGCGACGCCTGCCAGCCTTTGTACGAATTATCAGTGACCTGAGCTGCTAACATGCTGCATCCATCTGCTCATCATCGGGTCGTTTCAGTATGCCCTGGCAGAAATGAAGGCTGTCATATGAGTCGCTTATGGATGGTCTGTAATGTAGGCCGGGTAAGCGC
>NZ_ALNS01000040.1:0-31156 GCF_000286655.1 Enterobacter sp. SST3
AGGCCGGGTAAGGCGTAGCCGCCACCCGGCACAAACAAACCTCACCCGTGCTGCCCCTGTTCCTCCAGCGCCACCGGCCACTTACGGAAGATAAGCACGGACCAGATCAGCGCCATCAGGGCCGGAATGGCACCCAGATAGCCAATCGCCGACATCGACACGTGCAGGATGACCTGGTTTCCCACCAGCGCACCCGCGCCAATCCCCAGATTGAAAATTCCCGAGAACAGCGACATGGCGACGTCCGTC
The DNA here is from genome assembly GCF_000286655.1 of Enterobacter sp. SST3. Lineage (NCBI taxonomy): Bacteria > Pseudomonadati > Pseudomonadota > Gammaproteobacteria > Enterobacterales > Enterobacteriaceae > Enterobacter > Enterobacter sp. SST3. The sequence goes on from NZ_ALNS01000040.1 coordinate 250, forward strand.
GCATCCGGCGCCAGGGCTAGCACCTTCACCTGCATGCCCAGGCCAATAATCATGATCGCCACGCCCCAGAACAGGCTGAGGATCGCCAGATGGCTTTCACTGCCCGCGGCGGGCATCAGCAACAGCAGACAGGCCAGCAGCAGGCCGATAGCGCTGCTCACCAGCGAGGAGGCGTGCCGGTTACCCAGCTTGCCGAACAGCACGCTGCCAATAATCCCCGCGCCGCCGAGGATCAGCAGTAAGACGGTGGCAAAGTTGGCGCTAAAGCCCGCCACCACCTGCACAAACGGTTCAATGTAGCTGTACGCCGTGTAATGGGCCGTTACCACGATGGCGGTCAGCAGGTAGATGCTCAGCAGCGCAGGGCGACGCATCAGCAGCGGCAGGCTTTTCAGCGAGCCGGAATGCTCGCTCGGCAGCGCGGGCAGCAGCTTAATCAGACACACCAGCGTCACCAGCGCGCCCATGCCGATGGCGAAGAAGGTGGTACGCCAGCCGAAGTATTGCCCCACGATGCGGCCAATCGGCAGGCCCAGCACCATCGCCAGTGCGGTACCGGTAGCAATCAGGCTTAGCGCCTGCGCGCGTTTACCCGCCGGTGCCAGGCGAATCGCCAGCGACGCGGTGATCGACCAGAACACCGCATGGGCAAAGGCGATACCGACGCGGCTGATGACCAGCACCGTAAAATTCCACGCCATAAACGACAGCACGTGGCTCGCGATGAATAAGACAAACAGACCGATCAGCAGCCTGCGCCGCTCTATCTGGCTGGTCAGCAGCATGAACGGCAGGGACATCAGCGCCACCACCCAGGCGTAAATGGTCAACATAATGCCCACCTGCGCCGTTTCCATCTGGAAACTGTCAGCGATGTCAGACAACAGCCCAACCGGCACAAATTCTGTGGTGTTAAAAATAAACGCGGCAATGGCCAGCGTGACCACGCGTAGCCACGCAACCCTGCGGGAAACTGTGTTCGTTGTCATAGGGATGTCGGAGATTCGTTGCTGAAAAGAAGAGGAGACGATCTTAAAACGTTGAATGGCGAAAACTCAACCATTATGTGACGCAGATCTCAATATTTACCTTATGAAAGCGGTAGCCGGGAGCGCTGTTTTCATTGAATATAAAAGAACAACACAATAAAAACAGGCGGTAAGACAATGCAGGAGATTGATTTTTATCTGGTCGATGCGTTCAGCAATACCACGTTTGGCGGCAACCCGGCCGCCGTTTGTCCGCTCAAGGAATGGTTACCCGATGAGACCTTGCTGAAAATGGCACAGCAGCATAATCAGTCGGAAACGGCCTTTTTCGTCTGCACTAAAGGAGGCATTGAGCTACGCTGGTTTACCACGCTTACCGAAGTCAATCTCTGCGGCCACGCCACCCTTGCCGCCGCGTACGTTCTGTTTAATGAACTGGATTATCCCGACTCGCGGATCCACTTTGATACCGCCTCTGGCCGCCTGACGGTCAGCCGGGAGGGGGAGTGGATGACGCTGGACTTCCCGGCATGTCCAACCCAAGAAGAGACGCCGCCGCCGGAGATGCTCTCGGCGCTCGGTATCCGTCATTACGTTGCAGCCCGCAAAGGGCGCGCCTGGCTGATCGTGCTGGATAATCGCCAGCAGGTTGAAGCACTCGCGCCACGCTTTTCGGCGATGACGCCGGGCGAGCATAAGGTGAGCGTGACGGCACGGGGTGAGGGGGAATACGATTTTGTCAGCCGCTTTTTCTCCCCCGGGGTATCCGTTCCGGAAGACCCGGTCACCGGCTCCGCGCACACGATGCTGATCCCGTACTGGGGTGAACAGTTGGGGAAAACAGCCATGCTTGCCCGTCAGGTTTCCGCGCGCGGCGGCGACGTGCGCTGTGAGCTGAAAGGCTCGCGCGTGCTGATGAGCGGACAGGCTTCACTTTATCTGAAAGGCACAGTTTTTCTGCGCTAAATACCCATAACAAGAGAGGAAGAGACAATGCAGGAAATTGATTTTTATCTGGTGGATGCCTTCAGCGACAAAACCTTTGGCGGCAACGCGGCAGCGGTATGTCCTCTGGAAGCGTGGCTGCCGGACGAGACGCTGCTCAAAATGGCGCAGCAGCATAACCAGTCTGAGACCGCCTTTTTTGTACGCACCGACGGTGGGTTTGAACTGCGCTGGTTTACCACGCTCGATGAAATTAACCTGTGCGGCCATGCTACGCTTGCCGCATCGCACGTTATTTTCGAATACCTTGACTATCCGCACACTGAAATTACCTTCACCACGCGCTTCGTGGGCGAGCTGACGGTCAAACGCAGCGGCGACTGGCTGACGCTGAACTTCCCCGCGTGGTCAACGGAGGTGGTCGAGAACCCACCTGCGCTGCTGTTTAGCGCGCTGGGCATCCCAGACGCAAAAGAGGTGCGCGTCGGACGTGATTACCTGGTGGTGCTGGAGAGCCAGCAGCAGGTGGAAGCGTTAACGCCGGATATTGGGGCGATGATCCCGCTGGATAAAATGGTCTGCGTGACGGTGCCGGGCGAAAAATATGACTTCGTCAGCCGCTTCTTCTGCCCGGGGGAAGGGGTGCCGGAAGATCCGGTTACCGGATCCGCCCACAGCATGCTGATCCCATACTGGAGCGAAAAGCTGGGTAAAACGTCACTTTATGCCCACCAGGGGGCGCACCGTGGCGGGGATCTGCGCTGCGAAATGAAGGGCGACCGCGTGCTGATTGGCGGTCAGGCCACCCTGTACCTGAAAGGGAAAATCTTTTTGCGCTAACGGAGCGGTACGATAAGTTAATTGTATGAAGCACCCTGGCAGGCCTGCGCTATGTTGACATTTAGCCTCACAAAAAAAGCAAGGAGCCTGCCATGTATTCCATTACCTCTGAATCTGCACGTCACCCGGACATTCTCAGCCTGATCGCGGCGCTGGACCGCTATCAGAGCGAACTCTATCCCGCCGAAAGCAATCATCTGATCGATCTGGCTGCGCTGCCGGAAACGTCGCTGATCCTGATGGTCATTCGCGACCAGCAGCTTCAGGCCGTTGGTTGTGGCGCCATCGTGCTCAACGGCGACGGTTCGGGGGAGATGAAGCGGGTCTATATCGATCCGGCCCATCGTGGGCAGCACCTTGGGGAGACGCTATTGGCCGCCCTGGAAGATGAGGCCCTGAGCCGTCATTGCCATACGGTACGGCTGGAGACGGGCATCAAGCAGCGCGCCGCGGTGCGTCTTTATGAACAGTGCGGATACGATTTGCGTCCGGCGTTTCCCCCGTACGTTGACGATCCGCTCAGCCTGTTTATGGAGAAGGCGCTGGTTGAAGACGTTCGTTTAGCAGCGCTATAAAGGCCTCCAGCTGGCGGGTCATTGCCCCGCGTCGCCACACCAGCCAGGTGGTGAGCCAGCGCCAGTTTTCGGCCAGCGGCCAGGCTTCAACCTGATGATGCCCGGGCATACTCTCCAGCATCGAGCGCGGCATCAGCGCGATGCCCGCGCCCGCAATGACGCAGGCGAGCATGCCGTGATAGGACTCCATCTCGTGAATGCGGCCGGGCGCGGCGCGGTCAGCGTGAAACCAGCTCTCCAGGTGCCGGCGATAAGAGCAGTTGGCGCGAAAGGCATAAACGTCGCTGCCGCTCACCTGCGCGGCGCGTGAGATTTCCGCCTGCCCGGCAGGGGTGACCAGCATCATCTCTTCCCGATAGACCGGCATTCCTTCCAGCTCCGGGTGCGAGAGTGGCCCGTCGACAAAGGCGGCGCTCAGGGTTCCCTCCAGTACGCCATCAATCATCGTCCCGGACGGCCCGGTAGAAAGGGCAAACTGAATGCGCGGATAGCGCTGGTTAAACTGTGCCAGCGTTTCAGGAATGCGCACGGCGGCGGTACTTTCCAGCGCGCCGAGGGCAAATAACCCCTGCGGCTCATCCCCCGCGACGACCATGCGCGCTTCATCCACCAGGGCGAGGATCTGCTTGCTGTAGCGCAGGAAGTTATGGCCAGCCGGGGACAAACGCAAACGCTGGTTCTCACGAATAAACAGCTCAACGCCAAGATCGGCTTCCAGCTGGCGGATACGGGTCGTCAGGTTTGACGGCACGCGATGCACCTTCTGCGCCGCCTGGGTGATACTGCCCGCCAGCGCGACGGCGTTAAACATTTCAAGCTGGGTTAAATCCATAGCGTTCTCGTTTCGTGAATAAGGTGGTTAGTATTATTCATTTTTAAGAAATAGCAGAGTGAGCCACAATGAATCAACCGAAAAACGTGGAGAACACCATGACTTATTCCTCTGCAACACATGCCTTCTCTGTCAACCCGGCAACGGGTGAAACCCTCGCCGCGTATCCGTGGGCGACGTCGGAACAGGTTGACCGCGCGATTTCTCTGTCCGATGCGGGCTATCGCCTGTGGCGTCGCGAAAGCGTCTCCCACCGGGCGCAAAAGCTGCGCGATCTTGGCGCCGCGCTGCGTCATCGCGCTGAAGAGATGGCGCAGACGATCTCCCGTGAAATGGGCAAACCCATTCAGCAGGCGCGGGCAGAAGTGGCAAAATCCGCCGGCCTGTGCGACTGGTACGCCGAGCACGGCCCGGCGATGCTGCACGCGGAACCGACGCTGGTCGAAAACCAGAATGCGGTCATTGAATACCGTCCGCTGGGGCCGATCCTCGCGGTCATGCCGTGGAACTTTCCGCTCTGGCAGGTGCTGCGCGGCGCGGTGCCAATTCTGCTGGCAGGTAACAGCTATCTGCTCAAACACGCGCCCAACGTCCTCGGCTCGGCGGAGCTTATCGCGCAGATCTTTGCGGATGCCGGTTTCCCTGAAGGCGTGTTCGGCTGGGTAAACGCCACCAATGACGGCGTCAGCCAGGCGATTAACGATCGCCGTATTGCGGCAGTGACCGTCACCGGCAGCGTGCGTGCCGGGGCAGCCATTGGTGCTCAGGCGGGTGCCGCGCTGAAGAAATGCGTTCTTGAGCTGGGCGGCTCTGACCCGTTCATCGTTCTCAACGATGCCGACCTGGATCTTGCCGTGAAGGCGGCGGTAGCAGGCCGCTACCAGAATACCGGGCAGGTGTGCGCGGCGGCCAAACGCTTCATTGTGGAAGAGGGTATTGCGAAGACCTTTACCCAGCGCTTTGTCGACGCGGTTGCTGCGCTGAAGCTGGGCGCGCCGGACCAGGAAGAAAACTATATTGGCCCGATGGCGCGTTTTGACCTGCGCGATGAACTCCATCAGCAGGTGCAGGCGACGCTGGCGGAAGGTGCAACGCTGCTGCTGGGCGGTGAGAAAATCAGCGGTGAGGGGAATTATTACGCCCCAACCGTGCTGGCGAACGTCACCCCGGCGATGACGGCCTTCCGGCAGGAGCTGTTTGGTCCGGTCGCGACCATTACTATCGCGAAAGACGCGGAGCATGCCCTGATGCTTGCCAACGACAGCGATTTTGGCCTGTCTGCCACGGTCTTTACGGCCAGTGATGCGCTGGCAGAGACCTTCTCCCGCGAGCTGGAGTGCGGCGGGGTGTTTATCAACGGCTTTAGCGCCAGCGATGCGCGCGTGGCCTTTGGCGGCGTGAAGAAAAGTGGCTTTGGCCGCGAACTTTCCCACTTTGGGTTGCATGAGTTCTGCAACGTGCAGACGGTGTGGAAGGATCGCGTGTAATCCCGCGATGTCGGCCCTCATCGCGAGGGCCGTTGTCATTAATCTGCAATGGTTCTGTCATTTTCATTTCGTAGACTCGCTCGCGTCTAACGCCTTGTAAATGAAGCTAATTATGAACCTAACGCAAATTTTTCGCCGTATTGCGCAGCGTCTCACTCCCCGTCACTTTGGCCTGCTGACAGGGATCTTTTGCATTATTGGCCTTTTCTCCGCGCTGCAGCTCTCCTCGTCATTCCTGCTTAACGCCTCCCTGAACGAAGCCCAGCGCAACGAGCAGCAAAACCTGCTGGCGTGGCAGCAGCAGAGCAAGCTGGATCTGGCCCGCGTCTCTCTGCTGGCGGCAAGCGATCTCCTTAACCGCTCCGGGGTGTGGTTTATGCAGGATAAAGAGACCGGATCCGACGGAAGCTGGCACAGCCTGATGGATGACGCGCAAAAGGCGCTGACGGTGTCTCAGCAGGCGTGGAAGGCCTGGCTGGCGCTGAATCCACCGAAAGACGACGCCCTGGTAAACAGCTATCAGCTCTTCTACGGCGCGATCAAAGAGCAGGCGGAAGGTCTGGTCAAAACCAATACCATCGACGCTTTTTTTGCCGTCCCGGCGCAGGCTTTTCAGACTGATTTTAACGACAACTATGCGCGCTACCAGCAGGCAAGCGAGAAGCAGGCCATGCAGGGGCGTCAGAGCCTCATGGCGCAGCTCTCTGACCTGCAAACGTTATTCCTGTTTGCCCCGTTGCTGTTAGTCGCCATTGCCGCTGTCGTCTGGTTCGGTATGTCCCGATGGGTGATTACGCCGCTGCGTCGGCTCATCGCGCATATCAACCGGCTGGCAGCAGGGGATCTCTCCGGCACGCCGCCGAACGTCATGCGCTTCAACCGGGAGATAGGGCAGCTTAGCGACAGCATTGCCACGATGCAGCACGGCCTGCAGCAGCTGGTGACGCAGGTCAGCCACGCCACGGCTACCATGGTGGAGAACATTGATTCTCTGGCGCAGGGTAACCAGAAGCTGTATCAGCAGTCGGCACGCCAGGCGAAAGAGCTTGAGGATGTGACGGCGCATATTGCGGCGCTGGAAAGCCACGTGGAAGGAAATACCGGCTATGCCAGACTCGCCAGCTCCCGGGCCGATGAAGCGCGCCAGGCAGCCGTGGGCGGCGACCAGATGATGTCGACCGTAAATGCGTCTATGCAGGCGATCGTCGACCGATCGTCTGAGATGCGCGGGATCGTGGCGATGATCGACAGCGTGGCGTTTCAGACGAACATCCTGGCGCTGAATGCCGCCATTGAGGCCGCCCATGCCGGAAATCAGGGGCGCGGGTTTGCCGTCGTCGCCCGCGAGGTTGGACTGCTGGCCAGAAAGAGCAGCCACTCGACGCAGACCATTCAGGAGCTTATCAACCGTTCACTGCAGGGTATCGAAGACGGTTCCCGTGCCGTCACCCTGATGGAAGAGAATTTGCAGCAGGTCACCGGTCTGGTGGGCAATTTGAGCAGTTTGCTGAATGAGATCTCCACCGCCACGCTCAGTCAGGGAGAGCGTATTCACCTGATGACGCGTCAGCTTCAGGCGCTGAACCAGGTATCCCGTCAGACGGACCTGCTGGTCTCTGACGCCTCGGAGGCCTCTGAGCGGCTGCAAAAGCAATCCGATCTTTTATTGCAGGCCGTTTCGCGTTTTCGTCTTAGCGCCTGACGCAATACATAAGCCTCTGTTATACTCGCAGCCCGTTTTAGCCTGAGGGCAAGGAGCAAAGTGTGGCTGCGGTCATCCATAATGAGATGTTGGACGAGATTCTGGCGCAGGTTCGTCCGTTAATTGGAAAGGGGAAGGTTGCCGACTATATTCCGGCCCTTGCCTCGGTCAGCGGGAATAAGCTGGGTATTGCTATCTGCACCATCGACGGACAGCGATTCCAGGCAGGGGATGCAACAGAACGTTTTTCCATTCAGTCCATTTCGAAAGTGCTCAGTCTGGTTGCGGCGATGCGCCAGTATGAAGAAGACGAAATCTGGCAGCGCGTGGGTAAAGATCCGTCCGGCCAGCCTTTTAACTCGCTGCTTCAGCTTGAAATCGAGCAGGGTAAACCGCGAAATCCCTTTATCAACGCCGGGGCGCTGGTGGTCTGCGATATGCTGCAGAGCCGCCTCAGCGCACCGCGTCAGCGAATGCTGGAGATAGTACGCCAGCTCTCGGGGGTTGACGACATTGCCTACGATCCGGTGGTGGCCCGCTCGGAGTTCGAACACTCTGCCCGTAACGCGGCCATCGCGTGGCTGATGAAATCCTTCGGCAACTTCCATAACGACGTGGCGACCGTCCTGCAAAACTATTTCCACTACTGCGCCCTGAAAATGAGCTGCGTTGAGCTGGCTCAGACGTTCCTGTTCCTTGCGCATCAGGGGCATGCGCCGCACCTCGACCAGGAGGTGGTTTCTCCTCTCCAGGCGCGCCAGGTCAACGCGCTGATGGCAACCAGCGGGATGTACCAAAACGCCGGCGAGTTTGCCTGGCGCGTTGGTCTCCCGGCCAAGTCGGGCGTGGGCGGCGGAGTGGTGGCGATTGTACCGCATGAAATGGCGATTGCGGTCTGGAGCCCGGAGCTGGATGAAACGGGAAATTCCCTTGCCGGTGTCGCGGTTCTGGAGAAACTGACCCAGCGTATGGGACGTTCCGTTTACTGATGTCTGACCTGGATCCCCTTTTTTCCCGTCTGGCGCGATCGACGTTTCGCTCGCGCTTCCGCTTAGGCGATAAGGAACGGCAGTATTGCTGGGACAAAGGCCCCGATACCATTGATCAGCATGCCGCTGATTTTGTCGAAAAGCGCCTTGCCCCTGCACAACCCGCGAATGACGGCAAACAGACGCCCATGCGCGGTCACCCGGTATTTATCGCCCAGCATGCCACCGCCACCTGTTGTCGGGGCTGTCTGGCGAAATGGCATAATATTCCTCACGATGTTCAGCTCACCGCGCAGCAGCAGCAGTATATCGTCAACGTGATTCACCACTGGCTGGTGCTCCAGATGAACGCCTAAATTTGACGAGTTATGATCCCGTTATATTTGTGTTATAGATTCATCCTAAGTGAGCGCCGATCGTGCTGACGACCGCAATAACTGCCATAAGCTTTCATATGGAATGAAATTTAATGCGTTCTGCTCTTACCGCTTTCAGGCCGTTCCAGCCTGACACGCCGCTGCGAAATGCATCGACGATCTTTATCCTCACCACTTTGTTCTATTTTGTGGGGGCGGAATTACGTCTCGTGGAGGCCTTGTCGCTGTTCTGGCCCCTCAACGGCGTGATGGCAGGGATCTTTGCCCGCTATGTTTTTCTGAATCGCCTGCATTACTACGCGGTATCCTATGTCGCCATGCTGATGTACGACGCGGTGACGACCAACTGGGGGATAGCCTCCGTGGTGATCAACCTGTCTAACATGGTCTTTATCGTCGTGGTCGCCGTGCTGATTCAGCGTGACAGGCGGCTGATGAAGAAAACCCCGGATCCGCTTAACGCCTTACGCCTGTTCAACTACTGCCTGATTGCTGCGCTGCTGTGCGCACTGCTCGGCGCGGTGGGGTCGGTCGGGATTGACAGCCACACCTTTTGGCCGCTCTTTGCCGACTGGTTTAGCGAGCAGTTCTCAACCGGCGTGCTTGTTGTGCCGTGTATGCTCACGATAGGCATGCCCGTCCGCGAATTCAGGTTACGTCTGGAGCAGCTATTACCGGTTATTGCGCTGATCGTCTCGGTGGTCGCGTCAGTCGTGATTGGCGGCGCGGGGAGCCTCTCTTTTCCACTGCCTGCGCTTATCTGGTGTGCGGTACGCTACCCATTGCCTGTGACCTGCTTGCTGACGTTTGTCACGGGCGCCATTGAAATTATTCTGGTCGCCAATTCGGTGATTAATATTGCCGTGGCGACACCGCTGACCACCCCAATGATGTTTTCTGCCCGGCTGGGTATTGCCACGATGGCGATCTGTCCGGTGCTGGTTTCCGTCAGCATGGCAGCCATTAATTCCCTGATCCGTCAGGTTTCCCTGCGGGCGGATTATGACTTTTTAACGCAGGTTTATTCGCGTTCCGGACTTTATGAGGCGTTAAAACACGAAGAGACGCACCGCCATTCGCGTTTCCTGACCGTTATGCTGCTGGATATCGATTACTTCAAAAGCATCAACGATAGCTACGGCCACGAGTGTGGCGACCGCGTGCTGGCGTCATTCGCCCGGCAGGTTCAGCAGGTGGTCGGTGAAGACGGGATGGTCGCGCGTATGGGAGGGGAAGAGTTCGCGGTGGTGGTCAACTCTGGCGACGCTCGACACGGTTATGAACTGGCGGAACGTATCAGAACTACCGTCGCTAACCATCCTTTTACATGGCGTCAGCAAACGCTCTCTCTGACGGTCAGTATTGGCCTTGGAAGCGGGAAGGCGGAGGCATGGCAGTTGACCGAGGTCTTCAACAAACTCATGACCGAAGCGGACGATCACCTCTATCGTTCAAAAAAAGCGGGTCGAAATCGTACCAGCGCCCGGGTCGCGGACGAGCATATTACTGCCGCCACCGGGCATGAAACAGAGCTGCGTTAATCGTCATAAGGCATTGACGTGAATAGCAAGTGGCTTAACAGACTGTCAGAACACTGACAATGTCACTGTTTAAGCTACGCTTTGAGTAACGCTTTACGTCAGGAGACATTATGAAAGCACCTGCAACCCCTGAAAATGAAACAGACAGACTGAACTCGCTGCGCGAATCAGGTCTGCTTGAGATCGACAGTTCCCCGGCGTTTGACCGGCTTACGCGTCTGGCGAAGCGCTTCTTTCAGGTGCCGCTGGCAATGGTCAACCTCATTGATGAGCACTCGCTGATCGTGAAGTCGGCCGATGGCAAGGCGCCTGACACCGTTCCGCGTAATATCTCGTTTTGTGGCCATACGATCCTCACCGAAGCACCGCTGGTGGTAGGGGATATGCTGCAGGACGATCGTTTTGCGGATAATCCGCTGGTGGCGGGTGAACCTCGCGTGCGTTTTTATGCGGGCTTCCCGCTGCGCCTGCGTGACGGCGCCAGCGTGGGCTCGCTGTGTCTGATTGATTACGCCCCCCGTGAGTTCTCGGCGGCCGATCTTGCCGTGCTGGGAGACCTGGGCGCGCTGGCAGAAGATGAGTTTGCCGCCATCAGCGCGGCGACCACGGATGAGTTAACCGGCTTATTCAACCGCCGGGGCTTTAATCAACTGGTGCGGTTTACGCTTTCGGTTGCCCGACGCCGGGCGGAGCCGCTGACGCTCGGCTGGCTGGATTTGGATCGCTTTAAGGAGATTAACGATCGTTACGGGCATGAAGAGGGCGATAAGGCGCTTAAAGTTATGGCGCAGCTGATACGCAGCGCTTTCCGTGAGGCCGATATGCTGGTGCGTTTTGGCGGGGATGAGTTTGCGGTGCTGTTCGCGGATACCGACGAGCAGGGCGCCTGGATAGCCATGCAGTATCTCGCCGAGCAGGTGGAAAGCTATAACGCCCGCAAGCTTCACCCGTGGTCGCTACACTTCTCATGGGGGCTCAGTGAATTCGATCATAACGGCAACGACCTGCAACAGTGGTTAAAAGATGCCGATGAAAAGATGTATGCCATGAAGCAGCAGCGCCAGCGCGCCCGGTGACATAATAAAAGCCTATGTCCGAACCGCTTGCGTTAATAAGTTGTTAAACCCAAAGTGAGCGTATTCAACGTAAGGAAAAACAATGAATACCTCACTGCAAATCAAAACCCTCACCCGGGAAGAGATCCTCATCCATCTTGATGCGCTGGCCGGGATCCTCGAAAACTGCGTAAACGGCGGGGCATCCGTCAGCTTTATGCTCCCTTTTAGCCTCGACAAGGCCCGTACTTTCTGGCGCGGTATTGCCGAAAGCGTCGCGCGAGGCGAGCGGCTGGTGCTTGCCTGCGTCGATGCGCAGGACGGCGTCATCGGAACGGTGCAGCTGATCACAGATCAGCCGGAAAACCAGCCGCATCGCGCCGATGTGGCGAAGCTGCTGGTTCACGAGAAAGCGCGCCGGAAAGGGGCCGCGATGGCATTGATGGAAGCGCTGGAGGCTGAGGCCCGGGCCAGAGACATTTCTGTGCTGGTGCTCGATACCTCCACCGGCAGCGGGGCCGAAATTTTCTACCTGCGTGCCGGCTGGCAAAAGGTTGGTGAGATCCCGCGCTACGCGCTGATGCCTGACGGCGCCCTGACCGCCACCTCTGTGTTTTATAAGTTCTTATAATTATTTTGCACAACCGCACCGCGGATTGATCAAAACAGGGTTTCTGGTCGTTAAGTTTTGATAAGTTATCGTACCAATCTTATCAGGCTGTATGACTAATCATAAAAGGAATCCCCTTGTGAACACGCTCAACCGTCGTGATTTTCCCGGTGCGCACTATCCAGAACGCATCATTCAGTTTGGTGAAGGCAATTTCCTGCGTGCGTTTGTCGACTGGCAAATTGACCTGTTAAACGAACATACCGATCTTGACGCTGGCGTGGTAATCGTACGCCCGATTCAGAGCGACTTCCCGCCGTCGTTAAGTACCCAGGATGGGTTGTACACCACGATCGTTCGTGGCCTGAATGAGCAGGGCGAGGCGGTGAGCGAGGCCCGGCTGATCCGCTCCGTTAACCGGGAAATCAGCGTCTATGACGACTATGGCGCATTTCTGAAACTGGCTCACAATCCCGATATGCGGTTTGTCTTCTCGAACACCACCGAAGCGGGTATCAGCTACCACGCGGGTGACAGCGTCGACGATGCCCCTGCGGTGAGCTATCCGGCGAAGCTGACGCGTCTGCTGTTTGAGCGCTTTAGCCACTTCAACGGTGCGGCTGACAAGGGCTGGATCATCATTCCCTGCGAGCTGATTGACTACAACGGTGACGCACTGCGTGAACTCGTCTTGCGCTATGCGCAGGAGTGGGCGCTGCCTGCCGCCTTTATTCAGTGGCTCAACGACGCCAACAGCTTCTGCTCGACGCTGGTTGACCGTATCGTGACAGGCTATCCCCGCGATGAAGCGGCCGCACTGGAGGCTGAACTGGGTTATCACGATGGGTTCCTCGACACGGCCGAACATTTTTATCTGTTTGTGATTCAGGGGCCGGCATCTCTTGCGCACGAACTTCGTCTGGATAAGTACCCGTTAAACGTGCTGATTGTCGATGACATCAGGCCTTACAAAGAACGCAAGGTGGCCATTCTGAACGGCGCGCACACGGCGCTGGTGCCGGTCGCCTTCCAGGCCGGGCTGGATACGGTAGGCGAGGCGATGAATGATGCCGAGGTCTGCGCGTTCGTCGAAAAAGCGATTTATCAGGAGATCATTCCGGTCCTCGATTTGCCGCGTAACGAGCTGGAATCGTTCGCCAGTGCGGTGACAGGACGCTTTCGTAATCCCTACATCAGACACCAGCTGCTCTCCATCGCGCTTAACGGTATGACCAAATACCGTACCCGCATCCTGCCGCAGCTGCTGGCAGGGCAGACGGCGACGGGACAATTACCGGCTCGCCTGACGTTTGCTCTGGCCGCATTGATCGCGTTTTATCGCGCGGAGCGTAACGGGGAGAGCTATCCGGTGCAGGATGATGCACGCTGGCTGGAACGTTATCAGCAGCTGTGGGCGCAGCACCGCGATCGGCAGCTTAGCACCCGTGAGCTGGTGCAATCGGTGCTCAGCGCACGCGACCACTGGGAGCAGGACTTGACGCAGGTAAGCGGTCTTGTCGACCAGGTGACGCTGGATTTGGATGCCATTCTGCTTAAGGGCATGCGCGCCGCGGTTAAACCGCTTTGCTAATGCATTCACCCGGCTTCGGCCGGGTTTGAATAGGCCTCATTTAGTTACAACATACTATGTGCTTTGTTTTTAAAAAGCACATGCAGCACCTTGCGAATTTCGCTAATCAGGGGAGAAAATGCAATGTCCCGTTAACAAGCTTGCAACGGTGACGGGGATCACGTTTAATAGCCTCGCTTTTTTCTTGCCTAAAACTCACTATGATCGTTCGTCCTAAACAGCACTGGCTACAACTGATTTTTGTCTGGCACGGTTCGGTACTTCCCAAGATCTATACCCGATTGCTGCTCAACTTCCTGCTCTCTATCGCCGTTATCCTGATGTTACCGTGGTATACCTCGCTCGGTATCAAATTTACCGTGGCGCCATTCAGCATTCTCGGCGTGGCGATCGCTATCTTTCTGGGTTTCAGAAACAACGCCTGTTATTCACGCTACGTTGAGGCGAGGCTGCTCTGGGGGCAGTTGATGATAGCGGCACGCTCGCTGTTTCGCGAGGTAAAAAACACCTTACCCGACGATAAGCACCTCGGCGAATTTGTCCGTCTGCAGATTGCTTTCGCCAACTGTCTGCGCATGACCCTGCGCCGGGAACTGAATGCTGAGCAGCTCTCTCGTTATCTTGCTGCGGAGGATTTACGTAATGTCATGGACGCCAACTCACCGGCGAACCGTATTTTGCTGATCATGGGGGAGTGGCTGGCCGTGCGGCGGCGAAACGGGCAACTCTCAGACATTCTGTTCCATAGCCTGAACAACCGTCTGAACGACATGTCTATCGTCCTTTCCGGCTGCGAGCGCATTGCGACCACGCCGGTGCCGTTTGCCTACACGCTGATTTTGCACCGCACGGTATATCTGTTCTGCATCATGCTGCCGTTCGCGCTGGTTGTGGACCTGCACTACATGACGCCCTTTGTCTCTGCGCTGATTTCTTATACCTTTATTTCGCTGGACACCCTGGCGGAAGAGCTGGAAGACCCGTTTGGCACAGAAGATAACGACCTGCCGCTGGACGCCATCTGCAACATGATGGAACGCGATCTGCTGCAGATGAATGATGAAGAGAACATTCCGGACAGGCTGATGCCGGATAAGCACTATCAGCTGACCTGACGGGCGTTCCACTCGTCGCGGTTAATCTCCCACAGCTCGGAGTCCAGCATCCCGCTGACGTAGGCTTTCTTCTCCGTTCTGATAAGCCGCATGCCGCTACTGTCCGAAATACGACGGGAGCGGCTGTTGGCGGCGGCCTTCGGGGCCCGCAAAACGGATTTGTTTAGCGTGTTGAACCAGTAATCCGTCGCGGCAATGCTGGCTTCGCGCATATATCCGTGCCCCTGAAACTCCGGCGCGAGCCAGAACCCGCGGTTGTTATCCTCGACGTCGTACAGGCAAATAATGCCCATCAATTCATCCGGCTCCTCACGTCGCCGGATGCTCCAGAACCAGGCAATCCCTTTTGCCATATCCGGCAGCGCCACGTTGTTGACATAGTTTTCCGCGCCGTTATCCGGGTAGGGCCAGGGGACGGAAGAGACCATATAACGGACGATCTCCCAGCGCGGATAAAGCGTTTGTATCTGGGCGGCATCTTCGGCAACCAGCGGTTTCAGCAGTAAACGTTCTGTCGTGAGCGTCGGTATCGTCATGCGCGGATCTCCCTTTTTAGGCGTTATGCTTTTGTTTGCGTTCTGGTATTTTCATCTATGTGACGTTCTGGCAACAAAAAAATCAAGGCTCTTATCCGCGCGGGCCTTATCCGAAACGCTTTCCAACCGGGCCGGTTCAGGTAGAACTCACTCGACAACTTGGGCAAGTGGTAACAAGTGCCGCAGCATTGGCAGGAAGTGCGGTGAGCGGCGTTATTGCAGCGCCCAGTAACTTACCACGGACCGGTAAATACATTATCGGTACCATTCAGTCACTGGCGGTATTCTGATGAAGTTTTTGAGTTTGTTAACCGGACGGGTTTTCCAGGATCTCCTGCAACATGGTAAAGATATAGAGGAGGCTATTGCTCGTCGTGATACCCGCCTTCTGGATAATTCCACTCCCGAGCTGGAACGGTATTTTTCGCGACCCCTCAGCGAGCTTCCGCGTCAAAATCCTTACCCGGTAGCTATGCTGTTACCTCTGTTTTTAGTGGCGTTTGCGCTAAACCTTTTGCCTTTTCTCAGCACGTTGCAGGGTTTGTCACCTTTACATCATGCATTGAGCTTTTTCTTACCATCATTGACGATGACAGGCGCGCTCATTGTGACAAGCGTACTACTGGCTCGTGGAAAGACGTCGGGATTGTCGGGCTTTATGGCGTTGTTCATCATCCTGCTGATAACGACCCTCGTTCAGGTTCTACATGTCATGCTTTCTCATGATGGAAGCCTCTGGCCACACGTCATTGCATTTTTCGCGCTGTTACTTTGTCGGGTGGTGATGAACGGCAGCGGCTTTGTTCTGTTTACGCTCTATTGTCGTACTCAGCGTCTTGCCAGATTGGCACGGGAAATGCGGCTAAAAAGCCGTTAAAGGGGAGGTTATGACATTACGAAAAGCCACGCCACAGGAAGCCGAAACACTCTGGAATATACGCAATCAGGCGATTCGTCACGGCTGTACAACCAGTTACGACGCTGAGGTCATTGCGCGCTGGACGCCCGATCTGATGCCCGAACGCTATCGGCAAATGGTCATTGAATACCCTTTTTACGTGGTTGAAGATGAAAAGGGCGATGTTGCGGCAACCGGCTACCTCGATCTGGATACCCATTGCCTGGAGGCGATTTTCACCTTGCCCGCAGCCTCCGGCAAAGGCATGGCGACCCGGATTATTGAGGCCCTCAAACATGAGGCCCGTAGCCGGGGGATAACCCGCCTGACGCTTGATGCAACGCCTAACGCCCAGTCGTTTTATCAGAAGCTGGGGTTTGTGACGCTGCGCGAAAACTATCATCACTCGCGTATGGCGGGGGCTGATTTACGCTGTTTTGAAATGGCGATTACTCTGTAATGTGAGGAAAACATGGCTGTTACGGTACGATCTCTATGCAAAGACGATTATTCCCAATGGCGACCGCTGTGGGACGGCTATACCCATTTTTATGATTGCTACCTTGAGGAATCCGTCACCGCAGCGACGTGGGAAAGGGCGCTCTCAGCGCATTCATCGATGTTCTGCCGGGTCGTGGAGAAGGACCAAAAGGTCATCGGTTTCGCGATGTGCATTCTGCATGAAGGCACATGGTCAACGGCCCCCGTCTGCTACCTGGAAGATCTGTTTGTTGATGCTGCCGAACGCGGGGCGGGGGCCGGTAAGGCGCTCATTGACGCTCTGATTGAGGAAGGCAAGCGCGAAGGGTGGTCGAAACTGTACTGGGTCACCCGGGAGAACAATCCGGCGCGTAAACTTTATGACAAATATGGTGAAGCTGACGACTACGTCCGCTACCGTCTCTCCCTCTAAGACTTCAAGGCCTGTGTTTGTATCACACTGTATCAGCGTCCCGGATACATACACAGGCTTGCAATAAACCCGCTTTCGCACATATCCGCTATACATTGAGGTGTTGTGATATCCCCGTGAATTGTACTCAACCGGAGATACCAACATGTTCAGCAAACTTGCTTACTCAACCCTCGCACTGACCGTTTCGCTTGGCACCGTGATGTCCTGTCAGGCGGAAGCCACCGGCACGAATTTCGCGGCCGCCTTTGATCATCCCCAGCAAATTAACGCTGGCGATCTGAACGTCGGTTATGTCGACATTGGTCCGAAGGACGGTCAGCCGGTTATTTTATTGCACGGCTGGCCCTACGATATTCACAGCTACGCCGAGGTCGCACCCGCTCTGGCGGCAAAAGGCTACCGCGTCATTGTGCCGTCTCTGCGCGGCTACGGTACCACGCGCTTCCTGTCAGCAAACACACCGCGCAACGGCCAGCCCTCGGCGATGGCGAAAGACATCGTCAACCTGATGGATGCCCTGAATATCCGGCAGGCGGTGTTTGCAGGATATGACTGGGGCGCCCGGACGGCGGATATCGTCGCGGCGCTGTGGCCAGAGCGTGTAAAATCACTGGTGTCGGTGAGCGGGTATCTCATCAGCAGCCAGCAGATTGGCAAACAGCCGCTGCCGCCAAAAGCAGAGCAGCAGTGGTGGTATCAATTCTATTTTGCGACAGAGCGCGGTGCGGAAGGCTATGCCAACAACACGCATGACTTTGCGCGCTTAATCTGGTCGCAGGCCTCGCCTGACTGGAAATTCAGCGACGCGGTCTTTAACGCCAGCGCCAAATCCCTCGATAACCCGGACCACGTCGCGGTGACGCTCAGTAACTATCGCTGGCGTTTAGGGCTGGAAAAAGGCGAGCGCAAATACCACCGCTACGAGCAAAAACTGGCCACGCTGCCGAATATCACCGTACCAACGATCACCATCGAAGGCGGCAACAACGGCGCGCCGCATCCGGCACCGCAGGCCTATGCAGCTAAATTTACCGGCAAATATGAGCACCGCACCTTCGGCGCAACCGTGGGGCACAATCCGCCTCAGGAAGATCCGCAGGATTTCGTTAAGGCGGTTATCGACGCGGACAAGCTGTGAAATGTGCTATTTTCAGTACGTTACCCTTCGGTCTGGAGAGTTCGGTGGAACATATTGACCACATCCTTGTCGTCGATGACGACAGGGATATTCGTGAACTGATTGTCGACTATCTCGTTAAGTCCGGTTATCGCGCCTCCGGCGCGGCGAACGGCAAAGAGATGCGTGCCGTGCTGGATAAACAGCATATCGACCTGGTGGTGCTGGATATCATGATGCCCGGTGACGACGGCCTTACGCTGTGTCGAGAGCTGCGCGTCGGGAAGTATAAAGATTTGCCCATTCTGATGCTGACCGCGCGTAACGAGGAGACGGACAGGATCCTGGGTCTGGAAATGGGGGCGGATGATTACGTCGTGAAGCCGTTTGTCGCACGTGAGCTACTGGCGCGCATTAAAGCGATTTTACGGCGTTTTCGCACGATGCCGCCCAATTTACAGGTAACGGAAGCAGGGCGGCTGGTGATGTTCGGTGAATGGCAGCTCGATACCGTCGCTCGCCACTTAATCGACCCGGAAGGGGTGATCGTCGCGCTCAGCGGAGCGGAGTATCGTCTGCTGCGCGTTTTCCTTGACCATCCGCAGCGCGTGCTGACCCGAGACCAATTGCTCAACCTGACGCAGGGGCGAGACGCCGAGCTGTTTGAACGCTCAATCGACCTGCTGGTTAGCCGGGTTCGCCAACGTCTCAATGAAGATGCCCGCACGCCCGCCTATATCAAAACCGTGCGCAGCGAAGGCTACGTCTTTACGATGCCGGTGACCATCAAAGAGGTTAACGAATGACGATCTGGCCGCGCTCGCTGCTGGCCCGTTTGCTGCTCGTCGTGCTGGCCGGCCTGCTGCTGGCTAACGCCCTGAGCCTGACGCTGGTCATGGTTGAACGCATGCACAGCGCCCGCACGGTGATGCTCGGTAATCTGGAAAACGATGTCGCAACCAGCGTCGCCATTTTAGACCGCTTACCGGCCAGCGAACGCGCCGCCTGGCTGCCGCGGCTTGAACGAGGTAACTATCGTTATATCCTGGGCACAGGGGAACCCGGCGCAGCGCCGACGGATAAGCGTTCGCAGGACGCCATCAGAACCTTAAAAGCGACGCTGGCCGCGCATTACCCGCTTCGCTTTACCGCCGTTCCTGGCGCCATTTCACATATTCAGGCCCACCTTACGTTACGTGATGGCGCACCGCTGACCATTGACCTGATCCCACGCATGCCGCCCGTCGCCAGCTGGCTCCCGGTCGTCCTCATCCTGCAGCTGCTCGTGCTGGCCGTCTGCGCCTGGATCGCCGTGCGGCAGGTTGTACGGCCTTTTTCACACTTTACCCGCGCGGTGGATGCGCTGGATCCGGCGGCCAGCACGCCTATGACGGAAAAAGGGCCGCTTGAGGTGCAGCGGGCAGCGCATGCCTTCAACGCCATGCAGGCGCGCATACAGTCTTATCTCCGGGAACGCGCGCAGATCCTGGCCTCGATTTCTCACGATCTCCAGACGCCCATTACCCGCATGAAGCTGCGCGTCGAAATGGCCGGAGAGCCTGAACTTCGCGACAAGCTCCTGAACGACCTTGATAACATGTCTCGTCTGGTGCGGGAGGGCATTGCGTATGCCCGGTCATCGGAATCACTGGAGGAGACGTCACTGAAGCTGGAGCTGAATGCCTGGATCAACAGCATCGCCTGCGATTATCAGGACATCGGTAAAAACGTGCACTTTCAGGCAAGCGAAACCCGCTTGCCCATCGTCACGCGGCCGCAGGCGCTTCGCCGGGTGATGACCAACCTGCTGGATAACGCCCTCAAATTCGGCGAGCGTGCTGCGATTGCGATAGACGTTTCGTCGGACAGCGAGGTCATTATTCACATTATGGACGACGGACCGGGAATACCCGAAGCCGAGCTGGAGGCGGTTCTGCAGCCGTTTTATCGGGTTGAAACCTCGCGTAACCGCGATACCGGCGGGACAGGACTCGGCCTGGCGATTGCCGCGCAGCTGACCGCACAGCTGGAAGGAAAACTCAGGCTGGCGAACCGCGCCGGGGGCGGACTGGATGTCGCCATTACGCTACCGCGTCGTTCGTAGAATTGTACGGCTTTGTATCTCCCGGCCTGGGCGATACAGAGCCAGACAAAACCCACGCGTTTACACATACCCTGAACACATCCGCACGATGAAATAGCCTCACTGCAGTGTCGCAGGACATGTCATGTGAGGTCACTATGTTTCTGGTAATCGCTTTTCTGGGCGGGATGATAAGCCTGCTCAGCCCATGTACGCTCCCGGTTATTCCACTCCTGTTCGCCGGTTTCCAGGGGCAGCGTCGGCATATTCTGGCCCTGCTTGCGGGGATGATCGTGATGTTCACTCTGGTGGCAATGGTCGTCACCGTCGCCAGCGAGTGGATAACAGAGGCAACCATTGTCGGGCGCTGGATCGCGCTCGTCATTCTGGCCACCGCCGCGCTGGCCTTGATTTTCCCGTCTTTCGCCCAGCGTATTGCGGGACCGGCCGTCAGCGCGGGAAATGTTCTCAACAGCCGTAGCGGGCAAACGCGCGGAATGGCATCGGCTTTTCTGGCCGGGCTAGCGGTTGGGCTGCTCTGGTCTCCCTGCGCCGGGCCTATTCTGGGCGCGATTTTCAGCATTAATATTGCGGGGCATTCGGCCATCGCCACAGGCGCACTGCTTGCCGCCTATGGCAGCGGATGCGCGCTGATGCTGGGTCTACTCGTGTTCGGCGGACGCTCGCTGATGGCACCACTGAGTGCAAAATCGGCGCTAATGGCGAAGCTGCGTCAGGGGGCGGGGGTGGCGATGTTAGCCGCGGTCGTCCTGAACGCGACGGGGATGACTTCGCTGCTGAAAGGGGCAAACGGCGTCGCGGACCGTCTTGAGACGGCGCTCTTGAATCTGGCGAAACCTGCCACCGCGCCGGTGAAGCTCCAGCCGGTAGTCATGACAGAGCCCAGCAGCCAGCTGCCTTCGCTAAGCGGTGGAACAGGGTGGATAAACGGTGACCCTGTCACGTCTGAATCGTTACGGGGAAAGGTTGTACTGATTGATTTCTGGACGTGGGACTGCATTAATTGCCAGCATACGCTCCCCCATGTGCGGGAGTGGGCCACAAAGTACCAGCCGCAGGGTCTGGTGGTGATTGGCGTTCACACCCCGGAATATCCCTGGGAGAAACCGCTGTCGTCGGTTAAAAATGCGGTGAAGAAATGGCAACTGCCGTATCGGGTGGTGACGGATAACAACTATCAAATCTGGAATGCGTTCGTCAACCAGTACTGGCCAGCACATTACTATTTTGATGCCAAAGGGCAGCTGCGCTATACCGCCTTTGGCGAAGGTGACTATGAGCAACAGGAAAAGGTTATCCAGCAGCTGCTCAAAGAAGCCCGCTCATAATCGGATCAGGGCTGGCGTTGAGCCACGATAAACAACCTTGGAAAAGCCAGCAGTATCTGCCCGTTTTCCTGGAGCGGATACTGCTCTTCCAGCAGTTCATGGTAGCGTTTCAGGAACCGTTTCTGCTCGCTCTCGTTCAGTTCCTGAAGCCAGGGGCGCAGGCCGGTGGCGCTTACCCAGTCAATAATCGCCTGATGAGAACTCATTTTGTGATAATAGGTTGTCCGCCAGATATCCACGTCACAGCCAGCTTCAGACAGAATATCGTAATAAGCGTGTACGCCCGGCAGCGGTTCGCGGCCACGATCTGGGTAGTCTTGCTCCAGCGCCACTTCACGCATCGCCACATGGGTGGGTTCCAGCCAGTTATCAGGCATCTGGACCGCCAGCACGCCATTTAGCTTAAGCAGGGAGACTAGATGCGGCAGGAGATCGTAATGGTCCGGAATCCATTGCAGCGACGCGTTGGCATAAATCAGGCTCAGCGGCTGGCCGGGCGTGTACTGACGAATATCGGCCTCTACAAAATGGCAATCGGGTAAGGCGGCGCGTGCTTCCTCGAGCATGGCAGGGGAGTTATCGACCCCGGTGATGTGAGCAGAAGGCCAGCGATGCTTCAACAGCGCGGTGCTGTTTCCCGGTCCGCAGCCCAAATCCGCGATGGTAGCGGCCTCATCCAGAGGAACTCTGGCGAGCAGTTCTGCGGCCGGACGCGTTCTTTCTGCGCCAAATTGCAGGTAAAGAGAAGGGTTCCAGTCGGCCATTATCAATTCTCCGTTTTGCATGTTTCTGCAAGAATAGCACAGGCAGATGCCTGCAAAGCGGTAGTGGCGAGGGTGTTTGGCCAGAAGAAGCCAGCAGAGTCAGAAAATGAGGAGAGGTGCAAAAAATAATAAAACGGAAATATTACCCCTTAAAAGATTAAGGGGCAATACATTTATTGTAATTATTTTATGATTATTGTTTTTTAATATTTTATCGGCAAAGTGCTTCTTATGCTCTGTACCCGAAACTTTAAATATTAGATAATCATCGATGGGTATATCCCTGGTGTTTCGTAGGTCTTTGACCTCCTGGCCGCTTAGTTTTGCGAGAACTTCGTGGTCAGGTACTTTTTAAGTATAGGGAATATGCGGCACAATGAAAGCTGTCCTTAAAGACAGGTGATAATAGTTTCAGGTGTTATTATCAGGAACAAGAGCATGAATTCTGTCATTGAATTTTTTTTACACGACTACGATGATTTACCCTCAGCATTAGCGCGCGAACTTTACCGACTCCGGAGAAAAACGTTTCGGGACCGACTCGACTGGAAAGTGGAATGCGTCGAAGGTATGGAGAAGGATCAATTTGATTCCCATAACACGACATATTTACTGGGTATGTATGATGGACAGCTGTTATGCGGCGCACGATTTATTAACGCAACGCAGCCCACAATGATAAGCGAAATTTTTCATGATTATTTCGATAACCCCATTGTTTTTCCCGCAGATGTTCCTTGTTGTGAAGTGAGCCGTTTATTTTTAGATAAAGAAATACGAGATTCCGCAAGTCTGCATGGCGTGCCCGCCAGTAAAGCATTGTTTCTTGCAATGAATATTTATTGCATGAAGAACAACTATCATGGAATGTATGCTGTAGCCAGTCGTGGAATGTATGCCATATTTCGCCATGCGAACTGGAAAGTTGAAGTTATTCAGCGCGGTGTTTCTGAAAAAGGCGAGATTATTTACTATATTTATATGCCCGCCAGCACCAGCATTATTGAAGACATTATTAGCAAAGACAAATCCAGTCACTGGCTTCGCGAAATGCTCGAGCACTTACGCCATTTATAACCAGTGGCTGAGGCTCAGTCCTCCAGTAACCGGAGTTCCGTTCCAAGTTTTATTGCGTGTCTTGCATTATTCACACCGAGCTTTTTCATGATGTTGCCCATATGGAATTTAACGGTGCGCTCAGCAATAGACAATATAACAGAAATTTCTGCGTACGTTTTTCCGGCGCTGACCCATTTAAGGATCTGGCGCTCACGTGGCGACAGGAAAACATTCTTTTTCTGCTGATGCTGACTATACAGATTGAGTGTCTTCTGGTGTAACTGAACAAGGAAGCGTAGAAAATGCGGCCGATATTTTTCAATGTCAATCCCAGAATGCTTAGGACTGATGACGGATAAGACAACAAGATTATTCAAATAGTCATGCAGAGGAAACGTCTGTCCCTGATAAATATCATACTGGACACTTTCGTCGAAAATACGCGTCAGGTTATAACCATCTGACAGGACAACATCACTTTCCCAGAAAAAATCTTCCACACAGCGCAAAGCCCGAATGATAACAGGGTCAATGAACTGATATTTTTTTTCAAGGTAGATAGTAAACCACTCTGGACTGTTATTGATTATCCTCATCTGTGAGGGATCTTTCTTGTTCATAATGGCGTAGGCGAAGACGATCCCTTTGAAGTCCTCAAAAAACGCGTCCAGCTCACTCTGAATTTGCGTATTGATCGTTAAGTCGTTGTAATATGTATCCTTCACGTGAGTTGCTGCCTCCTGTACGAGTGGAGGAGCAAGTATAATATGCTTCGTTATCTGTAGCGAGTCGCATTTTAATCCTGTCAACAGATAAGACAGGCTGCCTCAACTGGCAGCCTCGTGAACGTTTGGGATTTTTGAATGGTAAATGCAGATGACTTAGGGAATTGTTGATGTTTTTATCGAATTTCAAAATCGTTCACTAAATATAGTAGGCTGCAAAATTTAGGAGGTTTTACGCTTTTCCCCCAGGATCATACAAATTGAAATCAGGATTTAAACCAGTGGGTTACAGAATGCCTTTCAGGGCAATATGATAAAGCAGCATGATGGTTTTACCGTCGACAATCCTGCCGGTTTCAATGCGGCGTAATGCCTCTTCAAGCGTCATTTCCAGCACGTCGATATCTTCTCCCTCAGCCTTGATCCCGCCACCGGCGCCGGTTCTGTCTTTCGGCTGATACTCGGCAAGATAAAAATAGAGTTTTTCCGTGACAGAGCCCGGGCTCATATAGGCTTCAAAGATTTTCTCTACGTGCGTAACGTGGAATCCGGTCTCTTCTTCCGCTTCTGCTTTGATGCGGCTTTCAGGATCCATGTTGTCCAGCAATCCCGCCGCCGCTTCAATTAAATCGTCCTCATGGCCATTG
Organism: Enterobacter sp. SST3; assembly: GCF_000286655.1. Classification (NCBI taxonomy): domain Bacteria; kingdom Pseudomonadati; phylum Pseudomonadota; class Gammaproteobacteria; order Enterobacterales; family Enterobacteriaceae; genus Enterobacter; species Enterobacter sp. SST3. The sequence continues at coordinate 24,992 of NZ_ALNS01000040.1, forward strand.
ATAAAAACAGGGAAGCGGAACTGGCGCGTCAGGATGACCGTCTTTTTCTCACGGTTGTAGAGAAGAATCGTCGCGCCGTTGCCACGGTCATAGACTTCCCGCTGTTGCCGCTGCCATTCGCCATCACGACGCTGCAGGTCGAAGGTATATTTTTTAAGGATGTACCAGTTATCTGACAGGGTTTCACTGTTAATGATGCGCACATCTGCACGTTTTGATTGCACGATTGTTCCTCCTTACGTAGAGTAATACTCATAAACAGCAATATCATGCACTTTCAAGGTATAACATGCAACATCAGGAAAACAGGATGCTCACTCGTCAGCGAAAACAATTGATCCTTGAAAAGCTGGGTGCCGAAGGTCAGGTCCAGTCAAAAGCGCTGAGCATTCTTTTCGACGTCTCTGAAGACACTATCCGGCGCGATCTCCGCGAGCTGGCGGCAGAAGGGCGTTTGCAGCGTGTTCACGGCGGCGCACTACCGTCATCTTCCGCAATTGCTCCGTTTGCCGAACGACAATCCGTGAAGATGGATGCAAAAAAAAGGGTGGCCCGGAAAGGGGCACAGCTGATTTCATCAGGCCAGGTGGTGATTATCGACGGTGGCACGACAACCTCGGAGCTGATTACCTTTTTCCCGCCTGACTTGCGCATCACCGTGGTGACGCACAGCCCGAGTATTGCTCTGGGGCTTGTTGATCATCCTGCCATTGAGGTGATTTTGATCGGCGGACGGTTGTATAAACACTCGATTGTTGCGGTCGGCGCGGCGGCCATCGAAGGCATAGAGAATATTCATGCAGATCTGTTCTTTATGGGCGTGACCGGTATTCATCCGGATGCGGGGCTGACAACCGGTGATTTCGAAGAGGCATGCATCAAACGTGCATTCTCCGGCAGAGCCGCGGAAACGGTCGTTCTGGCGTCTCCGGAAAAGATCAACACCGCGTCGTCGTTTGTGATTGGCGATGTATCATCAGTGAATACCATCATCGTTGAAGACGGTACAGATAAGGAGTGGATCCGCGCGGTATCGGAAAAGGGGGTATCCGTCGTGCTGACCTCAGATCGTGACAGCCTCTGACAGCCAGCGACTGGCTGTCAGGATTTAGCGTCTAAAATGTTCTCAAGCGAAATATTTGGGCTACCGACTTTCCGGCGCATGGCATACGGCTTCAATGTTATGACCATCAGGCGAGATGACAAAAGCGGCATAGTAATTTTCACCATAGGAACGTAGCCCCGGCTCACCGTTATCACGTCCGCCAGCGCCCAGCGCGGCATGGTAAATTCACATGATCAAACATTATCGACTCCTTGAAAGCGATAGAGAAATGAAGAGTATAGAAGGTGACAGGAGTCGAATATGAGCACAGGTGCGTCTATGTGACAGATATCTCGTTACATAGCAGACCGTTTCCGTCCAACAAATGTCCAGCGCAGGTAATCGTAAACCCAGTTAAACAGCATCGTGTACGGCAGGAAAAACAGTACCAAACCAATCTCAACAAAAAATGCCTCCGTCATCGTTAAATGCAGCATCACCATGGCCACAGGAATTAACGTGATAATAAGTCCGGCTTCGAAACAGGCCGCATGGAGCGCGCGGACGAGGAACGTTCTTTCAAACTGGTATTTTTTCTGAAGAGCGTCAAAGAATTTGTTAAACACAAAATTCCAGGCCGTGGCGGTAAGCGCGGATATCACGGACAGCGAGCCAGACTGGAGTACCGACACGTTCATCAGCCAGGCAAGCGACAGCGCGATGATAATGTTGGCCGTGACTTCAAAAATGACCGCGTGGAAAATCCTTTCTCTAAAGCTTTTATCTAATTCAATTTCCATAAGTTTACGGCAGCAGTGGGCAAAGGCTGAAGTATATCAAACGTCTTTCAACCATGTGTAAACGTAGACGTTGGGTCGTGCGGGGCCTCGACACAAATCATGCCTGAAAAGGTGGCTTCACATGATTCAATGGACCAGGTCAATCATGACCGCAGAAATGCAGATTTTGCCTCTCCTTATTTAAGTGCGCATAATGTATATTATGTTAAATTGCATTTATAGGTCTATTCTCCATGGTGCTCTCATGCAGCTACACAAATTAGTACGTTGGTGTCCTACCTTCTCGATAAAATCCACTGTCGATGACAAACCTTTTTTGAGAAAAACTCACAGCACCATTCGATAGCACATGCTGGTACCCTTCATGCCAGTGCAATAACCTGTCGCATACAGAATTGCTGGCCATAAAAGAAGGAACACCGAATGAAGTATGTGAATCTGGGTCGTAGCGGTTTGAAAGTCTCCCGTCTTTGTCTCGGTTGTATGAGCTATGGTGACCCCGAACGTTTGCCTCAACCCTGGTCCCTGGATGAAAAAGCGTCACGACCGCTCATTCGTCAGGCGCTTAAAGCAGGCATTAATTTTTTTGATACCGCGAATATCTACTCGGGCGGAAGTTCTGAAGAGATCACAGGAAAAGCGCTGAGAGAAATGGCCAGACGCGATGAGATCGTTGTGGCGACAAAGACCTTCTTTCCGTGGCGCAACTCACCCAATACCGGGTTTCTTTCCCGCAAGGCCATTTTTCAGTCTATTGACGATAGCCAGATGCGCTTAGGTATGGATTATGTGGATCTCTTTCAGATTCACCGCTTTGACCACTCCACGCCTGTTGAAGAGACCATGGAGGCTCTGCATGACCTCGTTAAATCAGGAAAAGTACGTTACATCGGCGCATCATCTATGGAAGCCTGGCGCTTTGCAAAAATGCAGCATACTGCAGAGCGTAACGGCTGGACTCGATTTATCACGATGCAACCGCAATACAACCTGCTTTACCGGGAAGAAGAGCGCGAGATGCTGCCCCTGTGTGAAGACCAGGGCGTTGGAGTGATCCCCTGGAGTCCGATGGCGCGCGGCAGGCTTACGCGCGACTGGAGTGTCACGTCCCGACGAACGCAAAACGATGCCTTTGCATTAAAAATGTACGAGAACGCAGCCCTTCTGGATAAGCCCGTTATTGATGTTGTTGCCAGCATTGCTGAAAAGCACCATGTGCCAAGAGCCCATGTTGCACTTGCCTGGTTGCTATCAAAAACGGTCATCACAGCCCCGATCATTGGCGCGACCAAACCAGAACATCTTTCCACGGCTATCAGCGCACTGGACTTTACACTTAGCGATGCTGAAATCACGGAACTCGAGGCACTCTATCTGCCGCACCCCGTCGACGGGATCATTCCCCCGCTTCCTGATACGCCCCCTTCACTCACGCCGCCTTCAGCAATACAGAACCGTTAACACCCTTCCCTGGCCCGGCGTTGCCGGGTCTCATTATTTTCAAGAATAACGAAGCACAACGTGTTCAGTGAGAGGCGATGAGAGGATGGACTTGTGAAATAAATTCAGCAACGGATTAGCGCTAATCGGTCTATGGTGTATATCATTTCCGTATCAATACATTCGGGCCTTAACGCACAAGGAAAACGATTCTGTATGCAAATAAGCAGAGCTGATGTTGCCGATCTCATTTATTTCATGGCTATTGCACGTCATCGCAGTTTCAGCCGTGCGGCGATTGAATTAGGTGTCAGTGCATCAGCGCTTAGTCATGCCCTGAAGGGACTGGAAACCCGGCTCGGGGTTCGCCTGCTTAATCGCACGACCAAGAGCGTCACCCCTACGGCAGCAGGTGAAGAACTGGTTCAGTCTGTCCTTCAGCCTTTCGACATAATAGAAGGCGCACTTGAATCGCTTAACAAGTATCGTAATACCCCTGGCGGACGTATCCGCATCAATGCTGCCGTTGAAGCGGCCAATCTTTTGCTTGCGCCAGTTATGCCCGCGTTTATGGATCGCTATCCCGATATTGAAATCGATATTGTGGCCAGCAACCGTATGGTTGACGTCACTGATGCGGGCTTCGATGCCGGTATCCGCTATGGTGGCACCGTCCCGGAAGACATGGTTGCCCGGCGTTTATCTGCCGATATTCGCTGGGTTATCGCCGCATCCCCAGACTACCTGGAACGTTACGGAACGCCTGAACATCCGGATGATTTATTACACCATCGTTGTATAAGCAATCGTCTCGGCGACGATCGGATTTATCGCTGGGAACTTGAGCGAGACGGCGAAACGTACCAAATCACTGTGCCAGGCTCAGTGACGGTCAACCAGGCTGAAACGGGCCTTGTGGCCGTATTAGGCGGAGCTGGTCTGATGTATTTTCCGGAGCCTCTTGTTGAACCCTATGTGAAGGATGGTCGGCTCCGCCTGGTGCTCACGGAATGGTCCCCGCTGGAGGAAGGTTTTCATATCTATTATTCAAGCCGCCGGCAACTGCCGACCGGGCTTCGCCTTCTGATTGAGTTCATACAGGAGGCCAGGCCGCTGGGGTTGTGAAATAGCGCTTCCATGCGGGACGATACGGGAACAGTTGTAGGAATCATTTGATCACCGAGTTAACGCTGCTATTATCAAAGTATTAATCTTCGAATCATAAATTTTTTCAATATATTACCCTGCTAATTAATAGTCCTCACGGAATGAAGGAGCTTCCTCGATGAACTTACCCGGTCAGCAGTCGCCTGACAGCACCCTTCCCTCTTATGATCTCTCGCGAAGCCTTGGCCTACAGGCCGGTGCAGATATCGATTTTAAAAAGCTGGCCGCACAGCTCGACTGCACGCGTAATTTTTACAATGTCGGCATCATTTTTGATGATGGCAAGCAACGCTGGCTGGTTCGCCCGTCTCGACGCATTGCTGATGTGAATCAGAGCACCGTCAGCCATGTAGTCATCAGTAAAATTCCGGATGCTAAGGAAATCAGTGCAGAAAAAGCTGTGGTTGCGACGCTAACTACTCCGTCACTTGCTACGGAAATTACCTCGACCGGTTTTGCCTGTGGCGCGATGATTGTTACGCTTGTCATGGCGTTTGGTGCCGGTGCGGCAGTACCGTTTACCGCTGGCGGGTCTGGTGTGATTGCGGCGATTAGTCTGTCCGGTACACTGGCTACGGGAGCGCAATGCATGATTGGCGCGGGCCGTCTGCTGGCTATCCATAACGACCATGGTTCCGATGTTGCATGGCTTGACAGCCAGGACTGGTACGTTGCCACCACGACAGTTCTGGATGTCATTTCGCTTGCTGCGGCAGGAACCGCGCTAAGAGGTACTTTAGAAACGTACAAGCTGATGAAAGCGGCGTCTTCAAGTAAAGTTACCGCCTGGTTCCAGAGCCTGAGCCGTGCCGAACGTAAGCGCATCACGGAAGAGATCATTAAAGCGCAGAATCCAGGTATCTCCAGTGCCGGGGTAAAGGCCGCGATCCGCGCAGGTGTTTATCCGAAACGTTTCCCAAGCGAATCGTTACAAAAATCACTGCAGCGCGAACTGATGAGTGCGGTCAACAACGCATCGGCCTTTGTGGGGAGCTCACTCACTGGGACTATCCGCAATCCACAAAATACCGTCCAGTCAGGACGCTATGTAGTAGGTGTGCTGCAATCATTTTTACCTAACTGAACGCTGAGTATTTAAATGTTTAAAGTTTTAACCCGTCGCCTGCAACACTGTAACGAGGTGGCTACCAGCATAAGCAATACCTCCCCGACACAGCTGCAACAGCTAAAGACTCAGTTGGCTGAAGAAATGGGCAAACCTGTGGGTCTACACACCATGGGTATTCCGGCGGCAATCAGTACTCTCGGGGTAATTGTCAGCTTCGCGATTCCTCAGCTGTGGTTGGGCTATGATGTACTCGCCGCACTCGGCCAGCCAGCCGAACGCGTATTCGTGTGGGTTGTGCTGATCGCCCTCCTGTTCGCAAGCATCAACGGCGTGACGATGTTTATGATTGGCAAAGGCAGCATGCGCGCCGTGCGGTTACATCTTACGCTGGCGGTGATGAGTCTGGTATTAACGGCAGCCTATTTGCTGGCCGCGCTGAGCGGTAGCGCTGCTCCGGGCGTCAGTCTGACCGCTGCGATGGTGAGTACTGTCATGCTGGGGCTTAGTGGCAGCTGCATCTTCTCTACCGCTTTCTATAAGATGCTGCTATTTACTCTGCATAACAGAGCCTGGCGCAAACTGATCAGCAAGGCGCGCTAAGCATTCATCCCGTAAAAACCCGCCGCTACCGGCGGGGTTTTTTT
>NZ_ALNS01000041.1:0-26796 GCF_000286655.1 Enterobacter sp. SST3
AATGCCGGGTGGCGGCTACGCCTTACCCGGCCTACGATTCAAATGTAGGCCGGGTAAGCGCAGCGCCACCCGGCAAAAACAGGCCGCACCTTACTTCTTCATCTGTGACAAAATGGTCCGGCACTGATTCGCCTCGCCTTCTGACGGCGAAATCAACGCCAGCAGCGCTGCGGCGGGGGTAACCAGCGTCGCGAGGGCTGCGGCCACCGCGCCACGCGCAATCAGCGGTCCGGGCTTCACGCCCGCCTGCGGATTTTTGAAGGTTCCACGCACGTACAGCGGCGAGCGCAGGGTGATGATACGGATCCCCTTACTTTCCGGATCGATGGTCAAATCCAGCTGTTCGGACGCCATGCTGGCGGTACCGGTCACGTTAATCACCGCATTTTCCGTGTCGAAGGCAAAAATCTGCGGACGCGCCACGCCGTTAACCAGATCCAGATTGGCCGCCGCGCAGTTCACCCGCACCTCATCATCACCGAAGATTTGCCCGATGATGTAGTTCCCGACGTTCAGCCCCAGGATCTCCATCAGGTTACGGCTCACCAGCCCGTCGTTCATCAGCAGCTTCAGGTTGCCATTACCGCTGCCCAGCAGCGCCGCCACGGAGTTCCCCACGCCGCGGATGTCGGCATCGCCGTTCATCTCGCCGAGGGTCTTCTGCATCAGCTCGACGTTCGGCATCAGCGCTTTCAGCTTAAGCCTGCGGGCCTGAATCTCCGCGCGCCCCTGCATCGGCTTTTTATCGCCTTCCAGGTGAATGTTGGAGGAAATCGTCCCGCCCGCCATGCCAAACTTCAGCGGCTGCAGGCGCAGATCGGCATTTTTCAGGATGATATGCGTCGAGAGATCGCTCAACGGCAACGTGCTGCCATGCTCAATTTTACGCCCTTTGAAGCGGACGTCCGCATCCATCACGTTCCACTTATCGGTTTCAAAGCGATCGTAAGGCAGCACTTTTCCCGCAGGCTGAATGTCCTTTTTCACCTCTTTTGATTTTGTGCCTTTACCGGAATCCACGCCGATCAGCGGGCCGAGATCGGCCAGACGCAGCTGGCGGGACTCAACGTCCCCTTCCAGCTTCGGTCTCGGTTTTCCGGTGGTGTAGGTCAGCGAGCCGTGGATATCGCTGTCGCCGATGCGGCCGTTAAAATCACGGTAGTCAAAAACCGACGATTTTTCGCTGTCGATTTTGGCGACCAGATGCCCGTCCGTTTCGAACGGCGGGGTATCCGGCAGCAGCACGCCGGTCAGCTCATACAGCTCGCCCAGCGAATCACCGGCAAATTTAAGCTGAAGATCGACGCCGCCCATGTTCATCGGGTCGTTAACCGTTCCCACGAACGCCACGCGGGTGTTACCGGAGCGGAAGTCCGCCTGCACCGGGAACGGCGTGCCTTCGCTCCGGAGCGCCAGCATGCCGCCTATTTTCCCTTTACCGCTGAGCGGCTGGTCGTTGTAGCGTCCTTTTGCCGTCAGGCCGAAGACATAGTCGCCCACGCTTGCCGTGTCACCTTTGGCTTTCGTCCCCGTGACCTCGCTAAACGGCAGCGGCTTGCCCAGCGGATCGACCAGGATCTCCACGTCGGCCTTGCTGACCTTATCGTCGATGGCGATCCGCCCGCGATCGAAGAGAATATTGTCGAGACGGAATGACCAGGAGGAAGGCTGGGCGTTCGGATCCTTTTCGCCATCGCTGGCAAGGTTGAACGTCCAGTTGTTGTTTTTTTCAGAGAGGCGGATCAGGCGCGCGTCGGGCTGCTGAAGTTTGATCCACGGCAGATAGACCGTTTTGGTCAGCAGCGCGAGCGGGGCCAGCGTGGCCTCAACGCGCGGCAGGTGGATCATGGTGACGTCCGGGATATCCGGCGGGTTACCGAGAATGATGTCGTCGGCGTGGACGTGTGGCCACGGGATCCAGCTTCGCCAGCCGGGCTCCTCTTTCTGACGCTCCCACACGACCCCTAAATCACCGCGTATGGCGAAGGGGCGGTTCAGTTCGGTTGAGACTTTCTGGTTGATGGTCGGCTTAAGACGGTTCCAGTCAAACGTCGCGATAATGATGGCGACGACCACGATCAACAACAAGAAAATCCCTGCTGTCCAGGAGATTACCCTGGTTGTTCTTGTCATTTTTATCCCCTTTCCTGATAACCTGTCCTGTAAAACTATAGTCCAGACAAAGGGAAGCGGGCTTATCAGAGGGTAGTTATCACGCTATCGAGGCGATCCATGGGTACCGGTCGGGAGAGGAAATAGCCTTGCGCCGCCGCGGCAGGCGAGCTTTGCACATCACGCCACTCTTCCAGCGTTTCCACACCTTCAACAATCACGCCCTGGCAATAGCGGTTCATCAGCTGTAATAACAGCGTAAACAGGTTCCGCCCTTCCGGGGTCTGACGCAGCATAATGAACAGATCGCGGGCCACTTTAATGTAGTCATAACGCACTTCACTCAGAGCCGAAAAGTTCGCCATGCCGGTGCCAAAGTCATCCAGCCATAGCGGGCCGTATTCGCATATGGAGGCAAACGAGGAGTCCTGCGGCAGGCGGACATGCTCCACCAGCTCAAAGCGCACCCACGGCAGGGTGGCGATCAGCGCCTGCAATTTCGCGTTCTGACGCAGCGCCAGCAGAGTGGGGCCATCAACATTCACTGAAGCGAGGATATCGTGCTGTTCGAAAAAGGGCTGCTTCGTTGCCAGCATACGGAGCTGCTCTTCCAGCACGTCAAGACGCTGGCGAACGGCCACTTCGGCAAAATAGCGATCCGGTGCGATGCGCTGGGTAGGGTTTGAGGGATGCGTCACGACGGTCAAAATTTCAATGGCCATCAGTCGACCGTCTGTTCGGTATATCGGCTGATAGGTATACGCACGCTCACATTGCAGCCAGTAGCGATGCTCCTGCAAGTTCTCAATACTTGCCTCAGGCGTGGTGCTCAGCCGCTGGATAACCTGCTCTGACTTCATTTCAGATGTCCTGTTGTTGGGATGGCCTTTCTGGACTCGTCACAGGATTATCGGCGCGACAATTGAGAACTTTATGTTCAATTCACCGGGAAAATGAAATTAAGATGACAGAAATGCGCAGGAACACGCGCTGGCTCAAATAAAATAATGGAACGTTGTTTTAATATAGTTGACCTGTTAATTCACTCAGCGCACACTGCTGATCATTCTTCTGTTCAGGTTCACGATTATGTCTAAAAAAATTGCCGTGATTGGCGAATGCATGATTGAGCTGTCACAAAAAGGCGCGGAAGTGAGCCGCGGATTTGGTGGCGATACGTTAAACACCTCCGTTTATATTGCCCGCCAGGTTGCGCCTGAGGCGCTCACCGTGAACTACGTTACCGCCCTGGGGACGGACAGCTTCAGCCAGCAGATGCTTGAGGCCTGGCAAAGTGAACATATTGATACCTCGCTGATCCAGCGTATGGAAAACCGCCTGCCGGGTTTGTATTACATAGAGACCGACGACACCGGCGAACGCACGTTTTATTACTGGCGTAACGAAGCCGCGGCCAAATTCTGGCTGGAGAGCGAGGATGCCGCGGCCATCTGCGAAGCGCTGTCGACCTTCGACTATCTCTATCTGAGCGGGATCAGCCTGGCGATCCTGAGCCCCACCAGCCGTGAAAAGCTGCTCTCGCTGCTGCGCGAATGCCGTGCCAACGGCGGCAAGGTCATTTTCGATAACAACTACCGCCCGCGCCTGTGGGTCAGCCGTGAAGAGACGCAGCAGGTCTATCAGCAGATGCTGCAATGCACCGACATCGCCTTCCTGACGCTCGACGATGAAGACGCCCTCTGGGGGGAGAAACCGGTAGAGGACGTGATTGCACGCACGCAAGCGGCTGGCGTGAGCGAAGTGGTGATTAAGCGCGGTGCGGAGTCGTGCCTGGTCGCGATTATGGGTGAAGCGGCGATTGAGGTTCCGGCTGTGAAGCTTGCCAAAGAGAAAGTGATTGATACCACGGCGGCGGGTGATTCATTCAGCGCGGGCTATCTGGCAGTACGCCTGACGGGCGGAACGCCGGAAGCGGCGGCACAGCGTGGACATCTGACGGCCAGCACGGTGATTCAGTATCGCGGGGCGATTATTCCGCGTGAGGCAATGCCTGTTTAAGTAGGGTGCGGGCTGATGCCCTAACCCTCTCCCACAGGGAGAGGGTTAGTCTACGCATTACTGCCCTTGCGGGATATCCGTCGCGTCAGGGTGTAAATCATCAGCCGTCGCGGCCTGCGTCGGCTGCGGCGCGGTCGCCATGATGGAATCCCAGGTCTTCTGAAGTTCCTTCATGTCATATTCCGGCTCGCCCTTCGGCTGCAGAAGGATCAACGCCATCTCCTGCGACAGCTGCTGACGGAGATCCTGGTTGAGCATTTCGACGGTCAGACCGTTCAGGAAATCCTGACGGAGCTTCTGGTACTGTTCCGGCGCAATATCCACCACCTGATTCTGCAGGGAACGAATACGCTGGCTGATCAGAATATCGGTATCGGCGCGCGCGTAGGTCGCAAACAGCTTCTGCAGCTCGAGTTTTTTCTGCGCCACAAGCGCGTTGAATTCCTCTTCGGAAAGCCCCTCTTTACGCACTTTTGCCAACTCTTTCGCGACGACACCCAGATTGGCATTCAGCTTATCGCCCGGTGATTCAACGTTAATGGCGCATTGCGCACGCTGGAACAGCACGCGGCAGTCAAAGCCAAGACCGATATTCTTCACGTTATTCTTACTGAGCGTCTGCTGAACGTGCCAGAACAGCGCTTCACGCGCCAGGTCGGCACGCCAGTAGCGCAACAGCGCCGCGGACTCACGGATGGGCTGCCAGGCGTTATCCCACATCACGGAGAGTCGGTCCTGACGCACGGTGTCCGTCATAATGCTGACAGGCTCTGCACGCAGCGGGGAGAGTGTCGGAACGGGGGCAGGCGATTCACGCTTGCCTTTCAGATCGCCAAACGCTTTGTTGATCTGCTCCACCACCGCGCGGCTGTCCACATTACCCACCACGATCAGCGTCATCGCGTCCGGGGTGTACCACTTCTGGTAGAACGATTTCACCTGTTCGGCGTCCACCGGCTGTTTTAGCGGCTCGGCAGGGTCATGTCCCAGCAACGTCGAGCCTTTCAGGCGGTAACGCCACCAGCCCTCTTTGGTATCACCAGGCCAGGTCGCCACCATGTCGCTGTTGCTCAACGCATAGTTGACGGTGTCCGGCGTAATCGCCAGATTGCCGGAGGCATCGGAGAGATACGTCAGGGCTTCTTTAAGCAGATCGTTGCGGTTATTAGGCAGGCTCAGGTTAAACATGGTGTAGTCATACGAGACCACAGCCGGAGGAAGCGGGCGCTTCGGATCGATGGCCTGTTGCCAGAGCGAACGCACCTGAACCGCTTGCAGGCTGCCGCTCTGCGTGAGCGCCAGCCGGGGAATAAAGTGGCTGAAACCGGTTTGCTGGGTGCTTTCCGTGAGGGAACCGGTATTAACAGACAGACGGATTTCAATACGGTCACTGGGACGTTGCGGCGTGGCTAACACCTGCCACTGAAAACCGTTCGCTAGTGTCCCTTGTTGCCAGGCCGGGTCTGGCTGGAGCGCATCTGCCTGCACATAACTGGCTGCTGCCATCATCAGCAAACCGCCGGTTAAGAGTCGAATTTTTGTGCCCTGCATGTGAACCCCTGATCAACATTCCTGGTTAAAAAAGAGTGCCTCGCGACGCGCTTCACTCTTAAAGATGACGATGAAAACACGTCGATTAGACCGCGCGTTCGGCAAAACGTCACGGTCCGAAGTGAAATATACCCAAAAAAAATCTTGTCGAATTATGACAGGTATGAACAGTTATTATGCGCAGGAGCCCGCATCCCCACAAGGGAATACGGGCATTTGTGACAAGATTAAGAGGATAAGCCAGGATTTTTGCTGTCAGTTGAACGATTATTCAGAGTATCGTCGAGCTTTTTGTGATCCAGCTCTTTCACCCATTTCGCGACCACTACCGTTGCCACGCCGTTACCCACCAGGTTGGTTAACGCACGCGCCTCTGACATAAAGCGGTCAATACCGAGAATCAACGCCAGGCCCGCCACCGGCAGGTGCCCCACTGCAGAGATAGTGGCAGCCAGCACGATAAAGCCGCTGCCCGTTACGCCCGCCGCGCCTTTAGAGGAGAGCAGGAGCACCACCAGCAGGGTGATCTGATGGAAAATATCCATATGGCTGTTGGTCGCCTGTGCAATAAACACCGCCGCCATCGTCAGGTATATCGAGGTGCCGTCCAGGTTGAAGGAGTAGCCCGTCGGGATCACCAGCCCCACCACCGATTTACGACACCCGAGTTTCTCCATCTTATCGAGCATGCGCGGCAGCGCCGATTCTGACGAGGAGGTTCCCAGAACAATCAGCAGCTCTTCGCGGATGTAACGGATAAATTTGAAGATGTTGAAACCGGTCGCGCGGGCGATGGAGCCCAGCACTACCACCACGAAAAGAATACAGGTGATATAGAAACAGATAATCAGCTGACCCAACTGGACCAGCGTACCGACGCCATACTTACCGATGGTGAAGGCCATCGCACCGAAAGCACCGATGGGCGCCAGGCGCATGATCATATTGATGATGCCGAAGATGACCTGCGAGAAGCTTTCGATCACGTTAAAGATCAGCTGGCCTTTGCTGCCCAGACGGTGCAGGGCGAAGCCAAACATCACGGCGAACAGCAGCACCTGGAGGATGTTTCCGCTGGCGAACGCGCCAATGACGCTGCCAGGAATGACGTCCAGCAGGAAGGCCACCACGCCCTGATCCTTCGCCTGTTCGGCATAGACCGCAACCGCTTTGGCATCCAGCGTCGAGGGATCGACGTTCATCCCCGCACCTGGCTGCACCACGTTAACGATGACCAGACCAATAATCAGTGCAAGGGTACTGACCACTTCAAAATAGAGAAGCGCCACTGCACCGGTACGGCCAACCGCCTTCATGCTTTCCATGCCAGCGATGCCCGTGACGACCGTACAGAAGATCACCGGCGCGATGACCATTTTGATGAGCTTAACGAACGCGTCGCCAAGCGGTTTCATTTGCGCGCCCAGTTCAGGGTAATAGTGACCCAGCAGAATACCGATGGCGATGGCTGTCAGGACCTGGAAATAAAGACTTTTGAAGAGTGAGGTTTTCATAGGGTGTCCTTGGGAAGAAAAACCACAGGCTTTGTAAGGTTATGGTTAACCTGCGGCTTTAAAATAACACCCGCATAACAGGACAGAAATAAACTCAGTTCAAATTTGAAACACAAATGTTAAGAAATTTGAGCTGGCTCGCACAAGCCAGCAACAAAATTACACTTTTGCGTTATTGTCAGCACCAGAAAGGTATCGTTCTTCAAAGACATCCGAAGGCACTGCGGGGGCAAACAGGAAACCCTGCCCGCTCTCCACGCCCGCCTCTGCCAGCCAGGCGCGTTGCGCGTCGGTTTCAATTCCCTCGGCAATAAGATGCAGGTTGAGGCTGCGCGCCATCTGGATAATCGCCTGCACCATGCTGCTGTCGTCCGGCAGACCGTCGACAAACGCTTTGTCAATTTTTAGTACATCCACCGGAAGCGTCTTCATGTGCTGAAGCTGGCGCAGCCCGGCGTAGCCCATGCCAAAATCGTCGAGGGCAATGCGAATGCCGGCATTACGCAGCGGCTTAAGAATCGCGACCGCCTCATTGGGGTCGTCAATGCGTCGACTCTCCGTCACTTCCAGGGTCAAGGTATCCGGTTTGATGCGGTAACGATGGATCAGCTCCAGCATCTCAGAAACCATGGTCGGGTGCATAAGCTGCATGGCAGACAAATTGACCGACAGCGGCAGCGTTATGCCGCGCTCCTGCCAGGCGGCAAGCTGACGACAGGACTCTTCGAGCACCCAGTAGCCGACGGTGACCATCAGGCCGCAGGACTCGATGCGCTCAATCAGCCCTTCCGGCAGCTCCCATGTGCCATCCGGCTGCTGCAGACGCAGCAGGGCCTCGGCGCTTTTTACCTCTCCCGTCCGCAGATCCACCTGCGGCTGCAGCCAGAGGGCAAACTGGCGGTTATCCAGCGCGGTCAGGATGTCACTCTCTTCCGTCAGGCGCTGTTGCGCCTTTTCCATCTGCGCCGGGTCGAAGAACTGGATTTGGTTTTTCCCTTTGCGCCGGGCGGTAAAGGCCGCCGAGAAGGCGCGGCGATAAAGCTGTTCCGCGGTCAGGTCGCCATAGAACATGGCAATCCCGATACTGGCACTCGGGCGAAGCTGGATACCCTGAATCGGCAGCCGCTCATTAATGACAGTGAGTACTTGCTGACCTAACGTGATCGCATGCCAGGGTTCTTTTACGCCGTTGGCAATCACCACCAGGTCGTAACCGCTGACCTGGGTCAGCACCATGCGCGGGGCAAGGACAGATTTGATCTTTTCCACCAGGGTGAGCAGCAGCATCTCTCGCTGGCTCTCCTGAAGCACGCCAGCCGTGTCCTGCAGGGTTTCACAGGCAATGACCATCAGCGCGGTGGTTTGCTGGCGCTCAACGGTTTGCTCCAGCATCGCCATCAGGAACGCTTTATTGGGAAGCTCCGATACCGGAAAACGGGTGGCGCTACTGTTCATCTCATCCTGCTGACGCTGGATGCGCTGCTGGTTGAGGTTGTAGCTGCGCACCAGCATGCCGATCTCATCGTCATGATGCAGACGCGGCAGCTCAAGCTGGTGTCCCATCTGATCCTGCGGCGCAAGCGTGTTCAGCTCGCGGGCGATACGGCGCAGGGGATGGACAATCAGCCGGTTAATGCACCAGGTCAGCACAACGCTGAGAATAAGCGTCATGAGTAAGCAAGTGGTCACTAACGTAACCACCCAACTCATGACGAATTTATACATGCGGTAGGAGTCTGCCTGTAACACCAGGTAGGCCAGAGGCTGTGGATTCGCAGGGCGCTCAAGCGAATAAACGGGAAGCGAAATTTGCACCGGCAGCTCAAACAGGCGCATCACCATCATCGGGACGGGACGCTCCGGGATAAAGCTCATCCGCAGCGCCTGAAACTGATTGGGTAGCACGACGTCCGCCCGGCTCACAACACCGGCTGGCTGAATACGTTTCAGAATGGTTTCCGCTTCGGGGATATCCCCTTTCAGAATGGAGGCAGACAGCGGGCCGCGTACCGAGCGGGCGATACTTTCTAATTGCGAAGCCGTGTTATAGCGATTCTGCTGTACGGAATGAAACAGCAAAATTACGCAGAAGAGCAGGACAAACAGCATGGTGACGGCAGAGACCATCGCCATCTGTTTGATTGTTAAGGAACGGCTGACACGCAAAATGACTCTCCACAAAACTCGAAGCGCAGGGCGCGCCAGGGTGTAAACCTGGCGCGCCTGAGTATACCCGATTGCTGCGCTGTTAAGAGAGACTTACAAATGGATTAAGGAAAATCCGATTACCAGTCCGCGTAAGGGATGAGCGGTTGCGGCGGTAAGTCCATATCGCCCTGCCAGCCTGCAGCAGAGTAGCGCACATAGATCAGCGCATGGCTTGGGGTATAGTCTTTCGCTTCCTGAATGTCCACGCCCATGCCAACAAACCAGTTGGACGTAACCCGGCGCTCAATAATGGCTCGCGCGGTATAACCCGTGCCTGAGGAGCTGCTGCCGGTTTCCATCGCGCCCCGGTCGGTATAGCGGTCTGGCTCATCGGTCGGGATCAGATTCTGGATCGGGTAGCGCAGCTCGTCTTTGGTTTTGGAGTGAGACCAGGAGACCGAGCCCCCCAGCTCCCAGGACCAGTTTTCCGTGCGCTTACGCCAGGTCACCGGCAAGGCGAAGGAGACATACTCCTGCGGGCTGTAATAGCCGCCCTGACCCAGGGTATAACCGCTCAGGTCTTTGTCGTAGTGCCAGAGCATGTTGGAGACGCCGACCGTCAGGCGCTCATTGTTTTTATTAATGAGCTTGTAGTAGTAACCCGTCATCCAGCGGACGCGCCAGTTATCCTCCACATTTTTACCCGTCAGCGTTTCCGCGTTCAGGCTTGACCAGACGCCGTTCGCTTCACCTTTGTCATAGCTGATGCTGACGCCGCCACCGGTCGCGCGTACGCCGCCCCAGGTGGTGCTGGTGTTGGTGTCTTTTTGCCCGCCGAAGGCCAGCAGAGAGCTGGAGATTGGCCGACGATGGGCGTTAACGGTATAGCCGATAGGGCCCAGATCGCTGCTGTAGCTGATGCCGCCCACCACGTCGACGACGTCAAAGCCCATCGGCGTGGTGCCAATATCCATCGCCCAGGTTTTATTCTGCCAGCCGACAGCGACGCTTGCGCCATTGTCTGACTGATGGGTGTTACCGCTACACGGCGTTTCGTAGCAGGTTCCCCATTTAGGGTCGTAAGTCCCGTTCCTGGTATCGAATGACCCGACGTCCATATTGACCAGATCGCTTCTGAAGAACATGCGCCCGTCAGAGAGCGGCGCATCCACCTGCAGCATGGTGGTATGCGCTTTCAGATCGGAATAGCCACCCGTGCCGCTGGAGCCCCAGTAATCGTGCTGCAGCGTGACGTTAACATCCTGCTGGCGGTACAACTCACCGGCATCACTGCGCACGCCGCGCTTCAGCCAGTCGTCTTTTTCATCGTTACGCGTCAGACGGGTGAAACTGTCGTTATCAGCCGGACGCGTCGTGGTGATACCCGTCGATACCATCGCATCTTTATAGGTTTCCAGCGCCTGCTGAGGCTGCCCGTTCTGCGCCTGGAAACGCGCGGCATCACGCAGCACCAGCGCGTTTTCCATTGATCCGGGCTGCGATTTAGCCTGCGGAATGATTTTACTGAAGGTCTGTTCTGCCGCGGCGGAATCACCCAGCCCCGCCTGCGCCATCGCGATGCGGCGCTGCATATTGAGCGACAGCGGCTGGCCGTTCTGCGCGGCGGGCAGCTTCGCCAGCTCCGCGCGCGCGGCATCTTTGTTACCCTGGGCGCTGTAAATCTCGGTCAGGCCGAGGATCGCGTCTTCGTTCTGCGGCTCACGCTGCAGGACGGCGTTGTACGTCGTTTTCGCGGAGTTCAGATCGCCACGCTGCTGTGCCCAGTCCGCCAGCGTCAGGTCGATGCGGGTGGAGGTTGGCTGCTGGCGAAGAAGATTCTCTGCCTCCTGCTCTTTACCGCTGTCCCGCAGGCGGTTGGCGGTTTCCAGCACCTGATTGCTTTGCAGGCGGTCGGCAAGTTCCTGAATATTGCTGTTCCACTGGCTGCGCGGCAGCGTGTCCAGATGCGCCAGCGCGGCACGGTCCTGATCGTTTCCGGAAAGATAGAGCCCGCTGGCATAGACCTGATCCGGGTCGGACGGTTTCTGGCGGGCAAGCTGACGCATCAGGGTGTCCGCCTGGCTGCGCTGACCCGCGCTGTAGAGATCGCGCGACAGACGATAGGTTATCCACACGTCGCCAGGAGAGAGCGCCAGACGACGACGCTGGATTTCTGCTGCCTGGGCGTATTTCCCTTGATTTTCCAGCTGTTCGGCCTGGGCGGAGAGCTGCTCGTTGGTCAGACTACGCTCGATATCATCAATGCTCCGACGCTGGCTGGCGGAAAGCGACTGGATAAACTGCGAGGCTTTCTCCGGGGACTGCGCGCGGTAAATATTGGCCAGGCCGCGAACCGCGTTGCTGTTGCCGCTGTCCATTCGCAGCGCCTGACGGTAATAACGCTCCGCCGCGTCGTTATCTTTACGCGCCGCGGCGGCGTCGCCCAGCCCCAGCACCGCGTAGCTGTCGGTATTGTCGATGTTACGCGCCTGCTGATAGTAACGCTCTGCCTGCGCCGGGTTATTCGCCTTCAGCGCCGCATCGCCCTGCTGGATCAGCAGCCAGTAGCGGTTAACCTTCAGAAGACTATCCCACTTACCCCGATTATCGCTCTGGGGATCGAGGGCAATCGCCTTTTCAAATTGTGCCACCGCGCGGGCGCGGTCGCCCTTCTGGGAATACGCCTGCCCCAGGGCACCCACCGCTTCACTGTCGGCATGGTTGGCGCTGACGGCTTTTTGCAGCTCGGCCACCGCCTTACTGCCCTGCCCTGCATCCACCGCAGCGAGCCCTTCCGCTTTCGCGCGGAACGCCGGATCGGCGAGCTGTTTTTGCTGCGCTTCAAGCTGGGCACGCGCCGCAGCGACGCTATCCCCGTCGCTGAATACGCTCAGATATTTTTGCAGCGCGCTGACGCTGGCGCTGCTGGCAGGCTGGTCTTTGATTTGGTCGTACCACATATCAGACGCCTGGCTGCGGCCATTGGTGGATTTGGCCATCTCCTGCAGTACCGCAAAGCCTTCATCACGTCGTCCGCTCTGGAACAGAAGCTGGGCCAGCGTTGTCTGCAGCTGCGTATTCCCGGGGCTGCTGCTGTTAATTTTTTTCAGCTGGTTAATGGCCGCACCGCGGCGAGCTGGATCTTTCGCCACGACGTTCCAGTATTCCGTCGCCACGTCGCCACCCGGCGGGTTGCCGTCAAACAGCTTGTCATAGGCGGCAATCGCTTCCTGCGTGTGCCCCGTAGTGGCGAGCAGTCGCGCCTGCTGGAGCTGCTGTCGGCCATCCGGAGTAGAAAGCAGCATGGTGTTGCGTGAGGACTGGTAAGCGCTCGAACCCGGGGCGATCCCTTTCAGGCGATCCAGCTCTTTTTGCGCGCCGGCGTTATCGCCCTGACGCAGCAGGTAGCGAAAGCGCGCGGCAATGACGTCAGGGTTGTTGGGGTCAATCAGCTCAAGGCGATAGAGCGACTGACGAACCAAATCCTCTCGCTGTGTCGATTCGCCCAGCCTGACCTGCTCCAGCAGCTGTTTCTGCTGCGGAGAGTTGGCGGCCTGTGCCCACGGCATAAGCGCCAGGCCAAGCGATAAACTGAGTAGATTTATTGTGAACTTGCGCATTCCTGGCCCCAATCCGGTATTAATTCACCTTTTGCGGTGAAGCGAAAACGATGCTGATCCCATCCTTGCCCAAAAAGCGTCAGCACATAGCTGTAATAGGCATTGTTATCGGGAAAATGGTCTGCAACGCGCTGGCGCTGAACCGCCTGGGCATCACGTTGTTGTAAAAAAGGCAGCATAGCGGCAGAGAACCCGACCGGGCCGTCACCGGTACGTTTCCCCGTCGCCACATCCACTTTCTCCGGCGGCACACCCCGTTTTATGGTCTTTGCCGCCATCGGCTGGAAGCGCGTCAGGAGCCGGGCTTTCTGAGGATCTTTATCACTCATCATGCCCACCCAGAGATACACGCGGATGGCGTCGTAACCGCCCACCAGCGCTTTCTCCTGCTGTAACCGCCAGCCTTTGTTTTTCTGATACTGCACCCAGTCCGGCGAAAAACCTTTCGGCGCACTCTCAAGCAGCAGGCGCAGGTTAGTTTCACGAAGCTGGGCCCACGGGGAACCAAAGCGCGTGAAATAAGCCGCTAGCTGCGGAGGAAGATAGCTGGGGTTAAAACGCCAGGCGTTCTCATCGGCAAAACCGACTTTACCAGGAAGCAGCATTGCGCCGAGCCCCGGGACGTTGACCACTTCCTCGCTGACAATGCGTTTCAGCAGCGCCTTACCCGTGCGGGTATAGTCCCGATCTTTCCACAGCCGACCCGCTTCGAGCAGTGACCAGGCGATCCAGACATCGGCATCAGAGGCGGAGTTGGTATCAATCACCGCCCAGGCGTCTTTATCTTTCTGACCCCATAGCCAGGCAGGCAGATGGGCGTTGAGATCGCCGCTGGCGAGATTATCGCGCGTCCACGTCAGCAGCAGGTCAAAGGCTTTGCGATCGTTCGCCGCCAGGGCAAAGAACAGGGCGTAGCTTTGCCCTTCCGAGGTCGTAATTTTGCGCGTGTCACTGGGATCAATGACGCGCCCGCCTTCACTGATGTAGTCCTTTTTAAACTGCTCCCAGGCAGGCCAGGTACAGGCGGCGCGAAGAGGAAGCGCCGCCAGCATCACCGCTGCTAATACACACCAGCGAAAGGCTTTCATCACATCTTACTCATCCGGGTTCAGACGACGACGGCTGATGATTCGCAGCAGACGCCACAGCACCCATGCCAGCAAGACCACGCTGACCGCAGCCAGGATAGCGAGCAGAACCGGATGGTTAGCCAGCGCATACCACAGGCGTTCGAACCACGGCAGATGGCCCACGTAGTACACATCCCCCACGCGCAGGCTATTGACGCCGGACTCACGGATCACCGACACGGAACCAAACATCGCGGCACGTTTACCGCTGTCGTTCATGGCCGTATTGAGCAGTTCATACCCGCGCGGGCTGTCCGCGAGGAGAGCCACCACGCTGCGCTGTTCGTTGTAAGGCGACTGGAAGCCCACCACCGCGGCCATCGCCCCCTGAGACGTTACCGTCGTCTGCGCGCTGGCCTGACGATCGTTCACATCCGGCATAATGCTCGGGAACTCGGTCTGTCGCAGCGGCGTATTAACCCAGGACTGGGCCGCTTTCACCAGCAGATCGATACGTTTGTCATCCTTCAGCTTATCCGGGATGGTCCCGATCACCATGATGTCAGCATCTTTGTTCTGAATCTGGCTGCCATCGTCCGTCAACGTGACGTTAATGGCCGGTAATCCTGTTTGTCCTCCAACGGTCGCCATGGTGTCGAGCAGGGTCGTAACCTGACCTTCGTTTGGCGCTTTTGGCATTACCACAATGGACTCAGAGAGATCGGCCATACGGCTGAACGGGAAGCCCGCGTTAGCAAAGGCGCGCAGGTCCGGCATCGCCAGGAAGTGATAGTACTTCGAGAAGTCGATGGTCGACTCATCGCCAATGACCACGTGGTTCTGTACCGGCTGGAAGGTGATGCAGTTTTCCGCCGAGCCGCCAGGCATTGGGTTCATGTACTGGAAATCAAAGCGCAGCTGGTTTATCGCACCCAGCTTCAGTGCCGGAATAGAAACATCCGTTTTACCGTCCAGCAGCCCCTGCAGCACCGGCAGGCGAAGCATCAGGCGGTTCGTATCCTGCGTGCTTTGCAGGCTGAAGGATTGCAGGAACTGGTTGTTCAGGCTGATATCCATGCGCGAGCTGTCTTTGGTGGCTGGCGCGGTATAGCGGTAGTTCAGATTGATATCAATGCCGTTGGTACGCAGCAGGTACAGATCCGGCGGCAGATTCAGCGACAGGCTAATCGGCGCTGGCTCAAGCCCCGTCGCCTGCAGCTGTTCTTCATAGGTTTTCAGCTCGCCAAAGGTGACCGCACGGTCGGTACGTACCCAGTTTGGCGCATCATAAGGTTTACGCGCCAGCAGCGGTTTGACCTCATCTATCACGACGCTGTTGCCGCGGAAAAGGACGTTGCCCTGGGCAATGGCTTTTGCTGCCTGAACCAGATCTTTATCATCACGACCAAAGACCACCAGCAGCTTCACGTACGGGTTTTCCGGGTGGCTTATCATCTCAACGGTCGGCGCGTTGACGTCCGGATGATCGCGCAGGAAGGCCGGACGTTTCGCATTGGTGGCAAACACAATGGCATTTCTGTCCGGCAGTTTGTCATACATCGCCGGGAAGCTCTGGCCGCGCCAGCCCGCGCGTGAACCAAACCAGGACGCCACAATGGTGGCCGCCAGCTGCTCGGTCACGTCCGGGGACGATGCGAACACCATCGGCAGCGTGAGCGGACGGTTATCACGCGGATCGAAGAACGGAACCGGGAAGGCCGAGAGATCGTTTTTCAGCGCCAGCGACTGGTAGGTCATCTGCAGCGAGGAGTTACGCCCGACGTCCATCCATAGCGTGTTGCTGGCCGGGTTTTCGCAGACATCTCGGTAGTGGCCGACAAACTCCAGGCGGATACGGTTAAAGTCGGTGATAAACAGCGGGTTAATCGGCACCTGCGCCTGCGTTTTCTTGCCGAGCTGCTCTTTCGTGACCGGCAGAACGTCCATCAGCTCGTCATTCAGGTAGACCTTCAGCTGAGACTGGGTCGGCAGCAGCGACGGCGACGGCGTGTATTCGAGATTCAGCACCGCATTAGAGACGACCTCGTCGCTGCGCATGCCAAATTCAATGCCGCCGTTAGGGTTGATGCCGCGCAGCACCATGCTGCCCGGAGGCGGCGCAATTTGCGCGAAGGTCAGCTTCACGTCACGCGACGGCGCATTGTCCGCAACGACGGGCGCATTCGCCCCCCGGACGCCCGGCATTACCTGCCCGATGACCTGGCCGTCTGCCGGCAGGGTGTTCCCCTCCGTTGGCTGGTTCGGCATGATGTTTTCAGTTTGACCCGGTGCCGCGGTGACAACCGGATCGGTTGCTTGCGCGACGACAGGTACGGTTGGCGCAGGAGTTGCCGCTGCGTTACCCGGGGCTGCGTTAGCCATTGTTGCGGGGATCGCATTCATCCCCATTGCCACTGCACATAACCAGGAAAGTTTTGTTTTCATCGCGTTATCATCATTGTTGAGCCATAACCGGGTCCGCCTGCTTCGCCTCATCCCGCTCAGGACGACGAGGAATGAACGACACGACCCAGGAAACCAGCGAAGTAAGTGACCGGAAAATTAATTTCACCGACGACGGGGCAAATTCTGCAAGGTGACGATAGCCACGGAACCCCAGCTTCAGAATATCCAGCAGGCTTTCCAGAGGCTTATCCTCCGGGAAGCTGTCCTGCCAGAGAGCCCACGTATCCGCGCGGGCAAACGTACACTGCACAAAATCGATATGTTGCTTTTTGGTCAACGGCATCAGCTGCAGGCCGACTTCATTGCCCACCACGCGAACGACCTGCGTCGGGAAGACATACTCCTGCTGGCCGCGCTTAAGCAGCAGGTTAACTTTTTGCCCTTCCAGCACCTTCGCCTGGCCGTTGATTTTGATCCCCAGACCGCCGTCAGAGAAGTCGTGCACGGTACAGGAGAAGAGATGGCCATCTTCACGGGCGATCGCCGCTGGCATGCAGATTTCCACGCGATGCGCGCGACGAACCTGTTTGCTCTCCACCGACACCGCCACCGCGCCGCCGAGGATAATCAGGTTGTAGAAGACCCAGGCCATACTGACGAAGACGGTCAGAATTTCGTTTTCGGGGCCGTAGAAGTAGCGCCAGATACCCGCAATGACGCCCACGATATTCAGCAGCACCAGGAAGATATACGGCCGGGAGATCACCCAGTCGACGTACTCCTCCTCCACCAGCCCGCCCTTCGCGGTGACGTTGAATTTACCTTTGTGCGGGTTAATCAGCGCCACCATCGTCGGCGGCGCGATGTACCAGGCCAGCACCGTTTCGTAGATTTCACTCCAGAAGGAGTGGCGGTATTTACCCTGTATCTTCGAGTTCGTCAGGCTCGCGTGGATCATGTGCGGCAGAACAAACAGCGCAATCATCAGCGCGGGGGCGTAGATGATATAAGCGTGAAGGAGCAGGAACGCCAGCGGCGCAGTCAGGAAGATCAGCCGCGGAATGCCGGACAAGAAGTGGAACATAGCGTTGACGTAGCAAAGACGCTGCGCCAGCTTGAGTCCTTTCCCGATCAGGGGGTTATCAAGACGGAAAATCTGCACCATGCCGCGCGCCCAGCGAATACGCTGGCCAATGTGCGCCGACAGTGACTCCGTTGCGAGGCCAGCAGCCTGCGGAATGCGCATATAGGCAGAGGTATAGCCACGACGGTGCAGGCGCAGAGAGGTGTGCGCATCTTCGGTGACCGTCTCGACGGCGATACCGCCAATTTCATCCAGCGGTTTACGGCGGATAACCGCGCATGAGCCGCAGAAGAAGGTGGCGTCCCACATGTCGTTTCCGTCCTGTACCAGCCCATAGAACAGCGTGCCTTCGTTCGGGGTTTTGCGGAAGCGGCCAAGGTTACGTTCAAACGGGTCCGGCGAGAAGAAATGGTGCGGCGTCTGCATCATCGCCAGCTCTTTCTCCTTCAGGAACCAGCCCATGGTCATCTGCAGGAACGAGCGCGTCGGCACGTGGTCGCAGTCAAAAATCGAGACAAACTCCCCGGTGGCATACTTCAACGCGTTGTTGATGTTCCCGGCTTTAGCGTGTTCGTGCGTCGGACGGGCGATGTACTCGACGCCAACCTCCTCCGCGAACTGGCGGAATGCCGGGCGGTTGCCGTCATCCAGGATCCAGACCTTGAGCTTGTCTTTCGGCCAGTCGATGCCCAGCGCGGCATAGATGGTGTTCTTCACCACGCTCAGGTCTTCGTTGTAGGTCGGCACGAAGAGATCGACGGTTGGCCACTGGGTGGTGTCCTTTGGCAACGGAACCGGCTGGCGGTTGAGCGGCCAAATCACCTGGAAATAGCCCAGCACCAGCACAATCCAGGCATAGGTTTCAGCAAACAGCAGCACCAGGCCGCACACCAGACTCACCGGGTCGTCCCAGTTCAGCGTCGAGGTATAACGCCACCAGATGTAGCGGCAGGAGACGGTCAGCGACAACACGATCAGCATCAGCGCCGAGAAGCGGCCCGGAATTCGGCGCACCAGTAGCGCCACGCCCCACAGCAGGATCAGGAAAGTGAACTGCGCCAGAGGGTTGAAAGGCTGCGTAATACAGACCAGCGCCAGAATGAGCGAGAACACGACGATTACGCCGAGGATAAAACGCCGCAGGCCCGGGTGGAGATGCCCGAGCTCTTTATGGTTATCCAGATGGCTGGTCTTATCGCTTACGCTGTCGGGCAGTCTGTCCAGCCACTGATGATAGCGTTCACGTAACTGCTGCACGCGGGAGAAGCTCCGCCAGTGCGGCGTTTTTTTCTCCGTTCGGGAGGAGGTTGCCACCAGCCAGATGGCCTGAATGAGATAGCGCGCCGGATCCAGTGGACGCGGCCGGTCAGGATTAATGTGCGGATATAGCTCGCTGTGCCGTGCACGTATGCGCTGCCAGCGCGGGTGTTCAAGCGGTATAAACATCCAGGCCAGAATCATCCAGAAACAGCCGAGCGCGGCGCTAAATGCCGACGCACCGTGACGGCGAAAATGCCGGTAATGTTCGCTCAAACGCGAACTGACCGGTGGGATGAGTAACCAGCTGGCGAGACGACTCATACAGCACTCCCTGCATGCTCCGCCCTGTTGGCGAAGTTCAGCAGACACCAGTTAGCCAGCGTCAGGATCTCTTCTGCCGCCAGTGAATCGCTGCGGTATTCACCGAGCGGTTGCTTAGACGCAAGGCATTCCGCCATTCCCTCATCACGATGGATGACAATCGGAAGCAGGCGGCGCTGGCTTTGCAGCCAGACCTGATAGAGATCGTCCTGGATCTGGCTGCCAATGCGCAAATCGTTAATCAGGATATGGCCATTTTGAGGCAGTCCCTGCTGGTGCAGGCGGATATGGCAGTTCGCATCGACGTTAACGATCGAGAGGACATGATCGCACTGGGCGATAAGCTGTCGTGTCAGCGTGCCGGCACCGTGCGGCAGATCCAGCAGGATCCACTTGTAGTGCCCCTTTTCCCTCAGGCTCTGCAGCGCCAGCGTGAATTGTGAAAACAGGCGCTGGTACGCGGCTTCATTCTCGCGTTCCGTGGTGGTCAGTTGACCAAACGGCAGCAGGTCAAGAAGGGAGGTATAGCGCATACCTGCATCCTGCCAGTCTTTATCGTCAAGCAGCGCGCGGGCCCAGCCCTCTTCGCGAGTAAAGTCGACGTTAAACGACATACGCAGCAAATTATCGGCGCAGGCGTCAATAACCAGCACCGATTCACCTAAAAGCTGTAATGACCACGCCAGCGCCGCGGTAACAGATGTGGTACCCACACCCCCACGGACACCCTGTAATCCGAGTATGGCCATCAATGGCTCCCTTATTGTTGATGGGCGAATTCAGCTAATAACGGCCAGCGTTTAATAGCCGCAGCCAACTGTTCCCGCTGGGAAATATCGGTGTAATCTATTTCAGGTAAAGAAAAGGCCTGCGTCAGCGCCAGAAAATCGTTTTGGAATGTGTAACCCAGGGTCGAGTCGACTGGGGTTCCGGGTTCGTTATTATCCATTCTTTTTCCATCCCTTTGCGTAAAATCGCCAGTTCAGAAGTAGCGAGGCATCCTGCCCTATGAAATTTCATTTACATGCTAAATCTGATGTTCTTTAATTTCAATGTTAGGTTTATTTCTACGCTTTCGCTAGTAAACTGAGATACAGATAAATTAGACGAAAAGAGGGACACCGTGGACTCCATATTTTCTATTGGCATCCAGTCATTATGGGACGAATTGAGCCACATGCCAGTCGGAGGAGTCTGGTGGATTAATACGGACCGTAATGAAGATGCTATCAGTCTGGTAAACCAGACAATTGCTGCCCAGGATAAGGATTCCCGCGTGGCTGTCATTAGCATGGGCGAAGATCCGAAGAAAATTATCACGCTGGAAAACGATCGCGGCCCTCAGACGGTGCGATTATTTTCCATGACATCGGAAGCCGATAGTCTATACTTTTTGTCCCGCGACGTTCAGTGCACTATTGATCCGGATCACTATTTAGTGATTCTTAAATGTGCAAATAACGTCCTGCAAAATATCCCTGCTGAAAAACTGCTGCCCTGGCTGGAAAAAATCAATAAATGGGCAAAATTTCAAAATTGCACGCTACTGATAGTCAATCCCGGCAGTAATAATGACAAGTTGTTCTCACTTTTACTGGGTGAATATCGTTCTCTGTTCGGTCTGGCAAGCGTTCGTGACCAGGTGGGCAGCTATCTCTACGATATTGCATTCTGGTGTAATGAAAAAGGCGTGAGCGCCAGACAACAACTTACGCTCAAACATATCGAGGGTAAGTGGCACCTGGCACAGCAGGAAGAAACCGTGGTGCAACCGCGCAGTGATGAAAAACGTATCCTGAGCCATATCGCGGTTCTAGAGGGGGCACCGGCCCTGTCGGAAAACTGGTCGCTGTTTGAATCTAACGAAGACCTTTTCCACGAAGCCCGCACAACCCAGGCGGCGACCCTTATTTTCTCATTGATGCAAAATAACCAGATTGAGACGCTGGCAAGGCAAATCCACACCCTGCGCCGCCAGCGCGGAAGCGCGTTAAAAATCATCGTGCGCGAAAACAATACCAGCCTGCGCGCCACCGATGAGCGCCTGCTTCTTGGCTGCGGGGCAAATATGGTTATTCCGTGGAATGCGCCGCTGTCACGCTGCCTGACGCTGATCGAAAGCGTTCAGGGCCAGCAGTTTAGCCGCCATGTACCGGAAGACATTTCCACGCTGCTCTCTATGACGCAGCCGATGAAGCTGCGTGGATATCAAAAATGGGATACCTTCTGCGACGCCGTCGGCAATATGATGAGCAATACGCTTCTTCCTGCAGACGGAAAAGGGGTTATGGTTGCCCTGCGTCCTGTACCGGGTATCCGCGTTGAACAGGCGCTCACTTTGTGTCGCCCCAACCGTACGGGAGATATCATGACCATTGGCGACAATCGCCTGGTACTGTTTTTGTCCTTCTGCCGGGTCAACGATCTCGATACGGCGCTTAACCATATCTTCCCCCTGCCTACCGGGGATATTTTCTCGAACCGTATGATTTGGTTCGAAGATAATACGATCAGCGCGGAGCTGGTACAGATGCGTGCGCTCCAGCCTGAACAATGGGCTAAACCGCTCGCAATTAAGAGCGATGCGAAACCGATCCTCAATGCCAGACATGATGGCCATATCTGGCGCCGGGTTCCGGAGCCCCTTCGCTTATTAACGGACAACGCGGAGAACGCACCATCATGAATATCAGCGATATCATCCAACTGGTTATATTCTGTGCGCTGATCTTTTTCCCGCTTGGCTACTATGCACGCCATTCCATACGTCGTATCCGTGATACGGCCAGAGTGCTGTTTATAAAACCTCGCTATGTAAAACCAGCCGGAACACTGACACGGGCATCACACGTCAAGGCAGACCGAAAACATGACTAATTCTACCTATACCGCTTCGTCACCCTCGCCGCTCTGGCAATACTGGCGCGGCCTTTCCGGCTGGAACTTCTACTTTCTGGTGAAGTTTGGTCTGCTGTGGGCAGGCTATCTGAATTTCCATCCCCTTCTTAACCTGGTGTTTATGGCCTTCCTGCTGATGCCCCTGCCGAATATCAGGCTGCATCGCTTGCGTCACTGGATAGCCATCCCTGTCGGCTTTGCGCTGTTCTGGCATGATACCTGGTTACCGGGGCCGGACAGCATTATGAGCCAGGGGTCGCAGGTGGCAGGCTTTAGCGCCAGCTATGTCCTCGATCTGACCGAGCGGTTTATTAACTGGCAGATGATTGGCGCGGTCTTTGTGCTGCTGGTTGCCTGGCTGTTCCTGTCACAGTGGATCCGCATCACGGTGTTTGTCGTCGCGATTATGATCTGGCTGAACGTGCTGACGCTGGCTGGTCCGGGCTTTTCGCTGTGGCCTGCTGGTCAACCGACCACCACGGTGACCACCACAGGGGGAAGCGCAGCAGCAACCGTTACCACGGCTGGCGATACGCCTGTAGTGGGCGATATCCCAACCCAGACCGCACCGCCGACCTCCACAAATCTGAACGCCTGGCTCTCCAGCTTCTACACTGCAGAAGACAAGCGACAGACCAAATTCCCGGACGCGCTGCCGGCGGATGCTCAGCCGTTTGAATTGCTGGTGATCAACATCTGCTCTCTCTCATGGGCCGACGTGGATGCAGCCGGTTTGATGTCCCATCCGCTGTGGTCGCATTTCGACATTCAGTTTAAAGATTTTAACTCTGCCACCTCGTACAGCGGCCCGGCAGCAATCCGTCTGCTGCGTGCAAGCTGCGGTCAGGCATCGCATAAGAATCTGTATCAGCCTGCCGGCAATCAGTGTTATCTGTTTGATAACCTCGCCAAACTGGGCTTTACGCAGCATCTGATGCTGGGACATAACGGCCAGTTCGGTAACTTCCTGAAAGAGGTGCGTGAACAGGGTGGTATGCAGGCGCCGTTGATGGATCAAACTGGTCTTCCCGTTACTCTGCTGGGCTTCGACGGCTCGCCGGTTTATGACGATACCGCCGTGCTGCAGCGCTGGCTTCAGACCATCGAGAAAGACAGTAATCCGCGCAGTGCGACCTTCTTTAACACCCTGCCGCTCCACGACGGTAACCATTTCCCGGGCGTGAGCAAAACGGCAGATTATAAAGTGCGTGCGCAGAAATTCTTCGACGAGCTGGACGCGTTCTTCACGGAGCTGGAAAAATCAGGCCGTAAAGTGATGGTGGTTGTGGTACCTGAGCACGGCGGCGCGCTGAAAGGCGACAGAATGCAGGTGTCGGGTCTGCGTGATATCCCAAGCCCGTCCATCACCAACGTGCCTGCTGGCATTAAATTCTTTGGTATGAAAGCACCCCATCAGGGCGCACCGATTGAAATCACCCAGCCGACCAGCTATCTGGCGATCTCTGAACTGGTTGCCCGTGCCGTTGACGGGAAGCTGTTTGTGGAAGATAGCGTGAACTGGGATCAGCTCACCAGCAACCTGCCGCAAACGGCAGAAGTCTCAGAGAACGCCAACGCGGTCGTCATTCAGTATCAGAACAAACCGTACGTTCGCCTGAACGGCGGGGATTGGGTACCGTATCCGCAGTAACTGATTTACCCCTAACCCTCTCCCCATTAGGGAGAGGGGATAGTCAGTGCGCTATTATTGCGCCGAAATCCACGCCAGCATTTTCAGACTTGCCGAATAGTAGTCGTCTTTAGAGGTGATTTCGGGTTCTCCGGAAGACTGCCCCATCGTTAAATCGCGTACAGCCAACAGGCCGCCTTCCATCATGTAGGGCGCATATTCGTTGGTCATGACGTTAACCCAGGCGGGCGTTTGTTCCCGGGGGAACTGACCAAACCAGGCTTTCCACGGCGTCAGGAGCGGGCTTTGCTTATCAGACCAGGCAAGGTACAGCGGAATACGAATCGCGTCATAGCTCATCCGCGGCGGCCAGCTTTTGGCAGGTTCCAGCTTGCCATCTGATGCCAGCGAGACCCAGTCAGCGGGCAGATCCGCTTTACCCGAGCCCATTTTTCCCAGCAGGCGCTTCCCGTCCTTGATCAATTCACGCCAGACCGGTAAATGGCTGCGCCCGGCGAAGGCCTGCCAGGCCGGAAACACGAAGTAGGAAGGGTTAAGGATCGCTTCACCGTCAAGCTTAAATCCCTGGACGCCGGGCAGCATCACGCGGTAACCCGCATAGCGGATGACGCTATGGGCAACCAGCGCTTTTGTAATGGCATCCGATGCGGCACCGTAGCGTTTTTCGTGCCAGCGGGCATCGGCTTTAAGCAGCGCCCAGGCAATCAGCACATCGCCATCGGCGGCATTGTTTTTGTCCGCGACCGGGTTGGACTCTGCGGGGTTATAGCGCCAGTAAAACAGACCGTTCTCTTTGTTCTTCAGCTCACGGTTTGTCCATTGCCAGAGCTTATCGAACGTGGCTTTATCGTCGTTGGCGACTGCCATCAGCATGGCAAAGCCCTGACCTTCCGTATGCGACACGCCGCCATTGCCGGTATCGACAATGCGGCCTTCCGGTTTGAAAAAGCGTGCTTTGTAACTCTCCCAGGCCTGTCCCGCCTGAGAGAGGGGTGAGAACAACAAGCTCATCATGACGGCCAGCGTCGCGCAGACGGGTTTTCGCATCATTAACTCCATCCGGTTATTCGGCACTCCGCAGGGAAATCTCACCGCCCATCCAGGGTTTGATCACGCCATCCTGCTCCAGGAGCAGCGCGCCCTGAGCGTCAATACCGCGGGAAGTGCCGTAGATCTCTTTATCCCCAATCAGCAATTTCACCGGGCGGTTGATGAAGTTATCCAGTTTTTCCCAACGAGACAGGAACGGTGCCAGCCCTTCCTGCTCAAAAAGCGTGAGCGAGCTGCGCAGCTCTTTAATCATACGTACGGCAAGGGTGTTACGATCGATGACGATCCCCGCCTCCTGGAGGTTAGTCCAGGCCTGATTCACCACATCATTCTGGACATTGCGCATCACCATATTGAGGCCCGCACCAATGACGATTTGCGCCGCATCGCCCGTTTTTCCCGTCAGTTCAACCAGAATGCCGGCGAGTTTACGATCGTTGAGGTACAGATCGTTAGGCCATTTAACACGCACTTGATCCGCACCCAGATCGTGAAGCACCTCCGCCATAACGATACCGATGACCAGACTCAGGCCAATGGCAGCGGCCGGGCCCTGATCGAGTCGCCAGTACATAGACAGATAGAGGTTGGCACCAAAGGGGGAAAACCACTTGCGGCCACGACGACCGCGACCGGCCTGCTGATACTCAGCAACGCAGGCATCGCCGGATTTCAGCTCAGGCAGACGATCCAGCAGATACTGGTTCGTCGAATCAATCACCGGCAGCACCGCCACATTACCGTGTCCAATCTGGCTGCGGATCGTGTCTTCATTCAATAATTGTATCGGCTCCGGCAGGCTGTACCCTTTTCCGGGAACCGTGAACACATCAACCCCCCAGTCGCGAAGCGTCTGGATATGTTTATTAATGGCGGCGCGGCTCATGCCAAGCTGTTCACCCAGCTGCTCGCCGGAATGGAATTCACCATCCGCCAGGATACCAATCAGGGTTAACGGGACCGTATTGTCCTTCATGCGATAGTCTCCACGGCGTTGACTTCACCTGTGCGACCAATGAAGCGGACTTCTGGCTCCAGCCAGACGTTAAATTTTTCGCCCACACGCTGACGAACATAATGAGCCAGCTGTACCACATCGTCGCTGGTTGCATCGCGCTGGTTAATCAGCACCAGAGCCTGCTGTCGGTGAACGGCTGCCCCGCCGACTGAAGTGCCTTTTAGCTGGCATTGATCGATAAGCCATCCTGCTGCCAGCTTCACGCTGCCATCCGCCTGAGGGTAATGTGGCGCGGTTGGCCACTCCTCCAGAAAACGTCGGGCATTTTCGCCGCCGATCACCGGGTTTTTGAAGAAGCTTCCTGCATTTCCGTTAACTTTGGGATCGGGAAGCTTGGTCATCCGCATATGGCAAACCGAGTCAAAAACGTCGCGTGCGGTAACGGTAGCCGGATCGAGACGCGTTAAATCCCCGTAGGTCAATACGGGCTGCCAGTTCTTCGACAGACGCAGGCCCACGGCGACAATCACGTAGCGATCCTGATATTCATGCTTGAAGATACTGTCACGATAGCCAAAACGGCACTGTTCTGCCGTTAAACGCGTGGCCGTTCCGGTCGCCAGCTCGATGCAGTCGACATAGTCACAGACATGTTTGAGTTCGATGCCGTAGGCACCAATGTTCTGAATGGGTGACGATCCGGCGCAGCCTGGAATAAGCGCAAGGTTTTCAAGACCCGCCATCCCTTGTTCGAGGGTAAATTGCACCAGGTGATGCCAGTTTTCGCCAGCCCCCACGTGCAAGCGCCAGCTATCGGCACGCTCTTCCACATCAATTCCCATGATGCGGTTAACGATCACCGTTCCCGCAAAATCGTCGAGAAACAGGACATTACTTCCTTCGCCCAGAATCAGTACAGGTTCGTTTTTTTCTGTTGCGCTTTGCCATGCATCCAGCAGCTGCTGTGCAGTATCGGCACGTACAATTTGATTAGCATTGCGTTGAATGCCAAAGGTATTCCAGGGCTTAAGGGAGTGGTTCATAGACGCTATCCTGATGCAAAAACGCAGATAGTTTACCGTATAAGCAGGGTGTTGGGGGATTAGTTTGTGCAGCGCAGAAACGCAAAAAGGC
>NZ_ALNS01000042.1:0-19419 GCF_000286655.1 Enterobacter sp. SST3
CGGGTAAGGCGCAGCCGCCACCCGGCAAAAAACTCAGCGCTTCGCGTTAAGCTCAGCAATATCCTTCGGCGTGGTGCGACAGCAGCCACCAATCAGCTTCGCTCCGGCGTCCAGCCACTGGGGCAGATACCCCGCCAGCGTCTCACACGCTTCGCCGTGGTGGTGCCAGGTTTTGGTCACCGCATCATAATGCTCGCCTGAGTTCGGGTAGACCACCAGCGGCAGCGACGTCAGGCTCTGCAGGTGCTTCAGCGCCGCCGTGGTATTTTCCAGCGCGATGCAGTTAATGCCCAGCGCGACGATATGCGGAGAGTCGGCCAGCACGCTGACCACGTCACGCAGCGGCGTGCCGTCGCTCAGGTGCTCGCTGTCCCGCAGGGTAAAGGAGAACCACGCCCGGGCGCGGGGATACCCGGCCAGAAGGGCCGCCAGCGCCTTAATCTCGGCAAAAGACGGCAGCGTTTCGCAGGCCAGCAGGTCAGCGCCCGCGTCCAGCAGCGCTTCCACGCGCGGGCGGTGGAAGGCCGTAAACGCCTCAGCGCTGCGCACGTAGTCACCGCGATACTCTGAGCCATCCGCCAGATAGGCACCATACGGCCCAACGGAGCCCGCCACCAGCAGCGTGCCCGCATGCGGGTTTTCGGCCAGATACGCTTCACGCGCCTTACGCGCCAGCTCCACGCTTCTGCCAATTAGCGTTCGGGACTGCGCCTCGTCCAGGCCGCGGGCCGCAAAGCCCGCAGGCGTGGCCTGGTAGCTGGCGGTGATCGCCACCTGTGCCCCCGCGCGGTAGTAATCAAGGTGCACTTCCCGGATAAGCTCCGGGTTTTCCATCAGCACTTTGGCAGACCAGAGGCTGTCTGCCAGGTTACAGCCGCGCGCTTCCAGCTCCGTCGCCATCGCGCCATCCAGCACCACAAACGGCTGCTTTTCAAGGAGGGCGGTAAGCGGATTATTCTGCGACATGTTCAGGCTCCTGCGATGTCATATTTCGGGTCAGGTAGTAGGCACCATAACACAGGGCGACAAACGGGATCCCGCAATAAAGGGCAATGCGCTGGCTTGGGTCAAACCACAGGCCGACGCAGGCCACCACGCAGAGGATAAAACCGAGCACCGGCACCAGCGGATACCACGGCGCACGGTACTGCAGCGCAGAGAGCGGCTGGCCGGACTGCAGATGGCGACGACGGAAAACGAAGTGCGACGCACAGATGCTGATCCAGACGGCCACCACCGCAAAGCCAGAAATCGCCGAGAGTGCGACAAATACCGTGTCAGGCGCCACGACGCTTGAGAACAGCGCCAGCACGCCGCCGAGCATAGAAACCGAGAGCGCCGTCAGCGGCACGCCGTTTTTGTTCACGCGGGCAAAGCAGCGCGGGAGCGTTTTCTCGTTAGAGAGCGACCACAGCATGCGCCCGGAGGCGTACAGCCCGGAGTTCGCCGCCGAGAGGATCGCCGTCAGGATCACGAAGTTAAAAATATCCGCCGCGTAAGGAATACCGACCTTTTCAAACACCAGCACGAACGGGCTCTTTTCCACGCCCGCCTGCTGCATCGGGATCAGCGCCGCCAGCACAAACACGGTGCCGATAAAGAAGATGATCAGGCGCGCAATGGTGGTGCGGATCGCCACCGGGATGACCTTGTGAGGGTTTTCCGTTTCCCCTGCGGCGATACCGATGAGTTCGGTCCCGGAGAAGGCAAAGTTCACCGCCACCATGGTCATCAGGATCGGCAGGCCGCCGTGCGGGAACCAGCCCTCGGCGGTGATGTTGCTTAAGCCCGGCGCGGGGGAACCGTCCTGCATCGGGATAAAGCCAAAGACCGCCGCGCCGCCAAGAATAATAAAGGCGATGATGGTGATGACCTTCACCAGGGAGAACCAGAACTCACCTTCCGCAAAGAAGCGCGTGGAAATGACGTTCAGGCCAAAAATCACCACGCAGAAGACCACGCACCACGCCCAGACGGGCACCTGCGGGAACCAGTACTGCATGCAGAAGCCCGCGGCGGTAAAGCTCGAACCGAGCGCCACCGTCCAGGTGAGCCAGTAGAGCCACGCCACGGTGTAGCCCGTCGCCGGGCCAAGATAACGCGCGGCATAGACGTGGAACGCGCCGGTTTCCGGCATCGCCACGGAGAGTTCGCCCAGACACTGCATCACCAGCCAGACCACCAGCGCACCTATGAGGTACGCCAGCAGCGTGCCCGCCGCCCCGGTCGTGGAAATGATGTAGCCGGTATTGAAGAATAACCCTGTCCCAATCACGCCACCCAGCGAGAGCATGATCAGGTGGCGTGTTTTCATGGTGCGCTTAAGCTGCCCATTTTCTTGTTGTGTTTGCATATTACCTTCTATACGTATGGACATCTAAACATCCAAAGAAGGTGTGTTATACCGCGATTGTTAATAAAAAGCTAGATGACCAGACGCAAACGGGCGCGCCGCGCGCTGAGTCTGGGGTGGGTTGTGAGGATGACATAGAGAATCGGACGCCAGGCCATAAGCACCTCCGCAAGCAGATACTTACAGCATGGTGCG
Organism: Enterobacter sp. SST3; assembly: GCF_000286655.1. NCBI lineage: Bacteria > Pseudomonadati > Pseudomonadota > Gammaproteobacteria > Enterobacterales > Enterobacteriaceae > Enterobacter > Enterobacter sp. SST3. The sequence goes on from NZ_ALNS01000042.1 coordinate 2,549, forward strand.
GGAAAAGGCGATCTTCGGTCAGTCGAAAGTGGTATCCGTAAAGCGCGAAGTCATACCGTAACACTGCCCGCAGGACGGGTAAGGCGCAGCCGCCACCCGGTGCAAGGTTGGTAATTCTCACAATCGGTTCTATAGTCGTCACAGTTTCTTAGTAACCAGGACTGACTGATGCGCTTTAACGGACTGACTAAAGGTTTCTTTATTTTCATTCTCGCCCTTGTGACCTGGGCCTTCTTCGACGTGCTGTCGCCCTACTTCTCCGCGATACTGTGGGCCGCCATTCTGACCGTTATCTTCAATCCGGTAAAAAACAAGCTTCGCGCCGCGCTGGGGGATCGCAACGGGCTGGCCTCGCTGTTGACCATCGGTATTATCTGCCTGATCGTCTTTATTCCGCTGATGGTGATCCTCTCCTCGCTCGCCATTGAGCTGAACGTGGTTTACACCAAACTGCAGGAGAACAATACCCAGTTCCCGGAAGTGGTGGCGAGCATCTTCAACCACCTGCCTGACTGGGCCAGCGGCTTCCTGGCGGATCACAACCTGACCAACGCGGCGCAGATCCAGAAAAAACTCTCCGACGTCGCGCTGCAGGGCGGACAGTATCTGGCGGGTAGCGCGTTCCTGATCGGCAAAGGCACCTTTGGCTTTGCGATTAGCTTCGGCATCATGCTGTATCTGCTGTTCTTCCTGCTGAAAGACGGCCCGTATCTGGTACGCCAGATCCTCGACTCCCTGCCCCTGTCCGATTTTGCCAAGCAGCATCTGTTCGCCAAATTCGTCGGCGTGTCACGCGCCACGGTAAAAGGGACGGCGGCGGTGGCCGTGGTTCAGGGCATCCTCGGCGGGATTGCCTTTGCCATTGCCGGTATCGACGGCAGCGTGCTCTGGGGCGCATTGATGGCCTTCCTCTCGCTGGTGCCCGCCATCGGCTCGGCGATTGTCTGGGTGCCCGCCGCTATCTTCCTGTTCGCCACGCACCAGATCTGGCAGGGGCTGTTTATTGTCGGCTTCTTCGTGATCGTCGTCGGGCTGGTGGATAACATCCTGCGCCCGCTGCTGGTGGGGAAAGACACCAAAATGCCGGACTATCTGATTCTGATCTCCACCCTCGGCGGCATGGAGCTGTACGGCATTAACGGCTTTGTGATTGGGCCGCTCATCGCCGCGCTGTTTATCGCCTGCTGGAACCTCTTCTCCGGACGCGATCACGAAGGTAACGCCGAAGAGCTGGACGCGGATTTCATCGAAGAAGGAAAAAATCCTCCAGATTTGTAAGGACGTGACGATAAAGACCACACCAGGCGGCGCCGTGCCGCCTTTTTTTTCGCCTTAAATCAGACGTTTTCTATAATTTGAAGAACGCCATCCTACTCATGTCGTAAAAGGATCATCTGGTGCGAATCGCGACGATAACAAACTGGGCCTATGGGGCCACGGTCTGCCTGACCATCGCCTCCGGCATCATCATGCTGATGGCGTCCAGTGCGGATACCCTCGAGCGTCAGGCCGTTGAACAACGGCAGAAATTTGATCAGCTGACGGAAGATATCGAAACCGATATCTGGGCGCAGTCTGATTTAGCGCGGCTGTACGCCATTAAAAAAGATCCTCAGGTGCTCAAGGAATATAACCAGGCAGAAAACAGCCTGAAGCGCATCGAGCTTCGGCTGGAAAAGCTGCAGGATAACGGCGCATCGGATGAAGAACTGGCCCTGCTGCATGAAGGAATAAAGATCGTCGATGAGCTGCAGGACGAGCAGCAAACCGCCCTCGAAAGCCTGGAACGCGGTGAAGACGCCCAGGCCGTAGCCTTGCTCTATGGTCAGCCCTATGAGCAGGAGCTTGAGCGCGCGCAGAATCAGCTCGATCACTTCCGCCAGATACTCGACAAGCGCGTCATCGCCGCCGTTCAGGAGGCGACAAAAAAATCGAAAGCGCTGCGTACCGCCTCTGAGCTGACGGTCGGCATGACCGCCCTGCTGTTCCTGTTTGTGCTCGGCTTTATATTAAAACGCCGCGTGCTGCGCCCCGTGGTCCGCCTGAGCGACGTGGTGCACCGCCTGGCATCCCAGGATTACGCGGTTGAAACGCCCAATTTCAACCAGATTGATGAGATAGGCGATATGGCTCAGGCCATCAGCATCTTCCGTGAAAACGGCCTGGCGCGGCAGCGTCTGGAAAAAGAGCGTGATGCCGACTGGGCCATCCGCGAGCTGCTGGCGCGCATGACCCAGCGGCTGCAGGGGTGTGAGAACTTTAACGATGTGATTAACGTGGCGGAGCTGTTTGCCCCCAATATCGCGCCGGGGATCGCGGGCCGCCTCTACGTCCTTGACCGCGAGCCGTGGCAGATGCGCTGCGTCGCGCAATGGCTTTCGCCGGTGGGTGAAGAGACGACGTTCCACCCGGACGAGTGCTGGGCCGTGCGTCGCGGGCAGAGTCACCCGCCGGTGAACGGCGAGCCGGATATTGCCTGCTACCATCTTCCGGCATCCCAGGCGGAAAGCGCGCTTTGCGTGCCGCTTATCGCTCAGGGCGAGGCCATTGGCCTGCTCTCCTTCCAGAATATTACAGCGGACAATGCCCCTTCCCGCGCGTATCTGGAGCTGATGGCCGAGGCGCTCGGGCTGGCGTTGGCCAACCAGCGTCTGCGCGACGCGTTGCTGGAAAAAGCGTTGTTTGACCCGCTCACCGGCCTGCGTAACCGTCATCATCTGGAAGATACCCTGCAAACCCAAACGGCACAGGCGATACGCACTGGCGTACCGTTAAGCTGCATGATGATTGATATCGACCACTTCAAGAGCATTAACGATCGCTTCGGCCATGAAGCGGGCGATCTGGTGATCAAAAGCGTGGCGTCAATTGTTCAGCGCGCCGCACATGACAACGGGCTGGCATTCCGCTACGGGGGCGAGGAGTTTCTGGTGCTGCTTTCCGGTGCCGATGAAGCAGAAGCGTACGCCTGCGCGCAGAAGATTTACACCGGCGTGCATGAGCTGTCGCTTCGCTACGGGCTGACCGAGATTGGGCCGGTGGACGTGTCGATTGGCATTGCCAGCTACCCACAACATGCCCAGACCGACAATCTGCTGCGCGCCGCGGATGTGGCGCTATACCGGGCAAAAGAGCTGGGACGGGCGCGGATTGTGAGTTTTGGGATGCTGGAGGCGGGCTGAGGCTGATTCTCGCGCCCTGACTTTCCCCCGGTTCAGGCGCGCGTGATAGCCCAGAGCACGACAATCCCCAGGGCATTGCTACGCTTTTCCACATACAGGGTGGTATCGGAATAAACGTTACCCTGCGGGTTACAGATGCGGATCTCCTTCTTTAATTCCGGCTCGTAGACTTCCGCACCCGAGCAGCTGTGGCGGGTACTGGACTCATACCGGTAAGGTTTGCTCCAGGCCGAATAGTCCCCCTCCAGCAGCCAGGCCGTTGTAAAGACCGCGAACATGGCAACCGGCAGGCTGCAAATAAAGAAGCCGAGGTAGATTTTTACCGCGTCAGCAAGGCGCTTACCTTTCAGTCTCCCCTTTCTGATGAAATAGACCATCGGCACCAGCGCCAGCAGCAACGCCCCACAGGCAAGGTACTGCTCCCCGCGGATCGAAAGGTATGTCACGCGGTAAATGTTGACTGACCAGACCACAAAAGCCGATATCAGTGCTATCCCGCCCGCGATGAGAGGGATCCAAAAGGAAAAACGCGCTTTTTTCATGGTGGACTCGTCCTTGTCATTCTTGTCGGGTCAGAAGGCCAATCATTGCCCGGGTGGCTGCTGACTGGCGTCGGTGCGGGGCAAACAGCACGGAGAAAGGTCGCGATCGTCCCCGAAGGTGCGGCAGCACCTCAACTAACTGACCGCGCTCTATTCTGTCGCGAACGATAAATTCATAGCTCTGGCAGATCCCCATCCCCTGCTCCGCCAGCGAAACCACGCCGAGTACATCGTCTGATATTTCGATAGTTGAACCCGGCATCCAGTCAATATCGCGCCCTTCGTCATGAAATACCCAGGGGGCGATACGCCCGGTGCGCGGCATGATGAACGGCAGGCACTGATGGCGCTGCAGCTCTTCCAGCGTCTGAGGCTTTCCTCTCCGATGCAGGTAGTCCGGAGAGGCGACCAGAAGCAATGCCGCGTCTTCCAGCTTACGCGCCACAAGTCCACTGTCAGGCAACTGTCCCAGACGGATCGCCAGATCAAACCCCTCTGCGATCAGGTCAACATTGCGATTAGTAATGTTCAGCTCCACCTGTACGCGTGGGTAGCGTTGATTATAGTGCGCCAGCAGCGGCGGCAGGCGGTAGTGGGCATAGGTGGTCGGGACACTCATTCTCACGCGACCGGTCAGATCGCCCTCCTGACCCCGGCCAACGCGTTCGGCGTCATCAAGCAGAGAGAACGCAGAACGCGCCTGCTCAAGATAGACGCGTCCGGCTTCAGTCAGCCCCACCCGGCGGGTCGTGCGCTGTAACAGTTGCCGTCCAAGACGCGCTTCCAGACGGGTGACCGCGCGGCTCAGTACCGAAGGGGTGGTTGAAAGGGCAACCGCTGCGCCCGTAAATGAGCCGTGCTCAACCACAGCAATGAAGACTTCAACGTCGCCGAGGTAATCGAATTTCCGGCTCATTTTGCTCTCTCAGGAACAAATGTTTTTCAATTTGGCTAATTTATCTCCCGTTGAGCGATGAGTAAAGTGGCCAGCATTCATCACCTGAACGTTCCACTGGAGCCTGTCAATGTTCAACCGTCCCCATATTCTGCCCGCTATCGCAATGGCGGCGTTGTTCGCTTTCCCAAGTCTTGTCAACGCGGCGAACCACCCGCCTCTGGAGCGCTGGTGAAGCTACGCCGGTGTGAGCTGGGATACCGCTCAAGACGGAAAGATTCCTGCGACATTTTCCGGTTCGGTCAATGCCCCTATTGCGGGCATCCACTTTGATGCAATGGACCGGGCCTTTGTCAGCACGCCCCGGCTGATTTCCGCCGCAGCACCCGCCACGTTAAGCATTCTGGATACGACGGCGCAGTCTGGCCCTGCCCGCCTGACGGCGTTTCCCTCCCGCGAGGGGAATGCGGTGAACACCGATCCCGCTCAGAGCCTGCGCAACGTGCTCGGTTTTTATATTGACCGTAAAAACGGCTGGCTATGGGCGCTGGACATGGGGTTTGTTGCAGGCGAAACAGAGTCCCCCGCGGGGGCGCAGAAACTGGTCGTACTGGATCTCCACTCTGGCCGCACCATCAAACGTATCGCCCTGGACGGCGTAGCGGACCGCAAGGCCAGCTTTCTTAATGATGTGGTGGTCGATGAGAACCGCCGTGTCGCCTATATCTCCGACAGCGGCTCGCGGAGTGCGCCTGAAAACCAGGTGGGACTAATTATCGTCGATTTCGCTACCGGTACGGCCCGGCGCGTGCTCGATCGTCACCCTGCGCTGCAGATTGAGCCAGGCGTTAACGTCGTCTCGCACGGGACTGAAGTCTGGCCTGGTAAACCATTACTGATTGGTATCAATGGCATTGCGCTTTCACCCGATGCGGGCACGCTGTACTGGACAGTGACAACCGGCACGCACGCCTATGCGGTACCGACCGCGATACTGAGGCAGCCTGCGTCAACCAATGCGCAAATTGCCGGGCAGATCCGCGATCTGGGTCGCGTGGGGGGCAACACCGACGGAATGGTGACAGATGTAAAAGGTAACCTCTACATTACCGATGTCACACGCAATGGTATCGTCAGATACGATCCTGAAACCCATTCCATGTCGCTGATTGCGACAAGCGAAGAGGCGCGCTGGCCAGACACGCCGGCAATCCGCCCGAACGGAGACCTGGTATTTACCTCGAGTCGCCTCAATGACCACTTCGCGGGAACCGTTAAACCGGGAGAAGAACGCTATGATTTGTGGCGCTTGCGTCTCGATGCTTTACAAAAATAAGGGCAAGTAAACCAGGAGACCTGCATATATGGGCTCATAATTTCACACGTTCTTATTTCCTTAAAGGCTGAACGTGATGTCTTCCCCCTGCTCAGAAAGAAGTGGTTAACATTGCGCTCCTGGAAATTCCGTGAGGCGCGTTTTACTTCGCGCTTCACCGAAGTAACGCACGTTTGCACAACGTAGACTGGGTCTCCTTTAATCAGAGGATGATAAAATGAAAACCCAGCAGGTCGATTTTGCTTCTTTATATTTTGGTACACCGGTCGCCATTATCTCCAGCCAAAATCCTGACGGTTCAACCAACCTGAGCCCGGTTTCATCATGGTGGATCCTTGACCGGAATATCGTGTTCGGGCTTGGCACCTCCGGAAAATGTTATGAAAATATCACGGGTAACCCCGATATTGTTCTGAACATACCGGACAGCAGGCTCTGGCAGAATATTGAAGCTATCGCAAATAAAACGGGAAAAGCATCGCCACCGGAATGGAAGAAAAAGAGGGGATATGTTTTTGAACAGGACAAATTTAGCTGCGGGAATTTCCATAAGGAAAAAGCGGTGACGATTAACTCGTGGAGAATTAAAGAGTGTCCTGTACAAATAGAGGCTCAGGTTTGCGGGATATCGCCCCTGACCGGTTCGCAGGGGAACCTGGTGTCCGTTGATGCCACGATAACCTGCGTCCACATATCTGAGGCTTTATTAATTCGTACTCAGCGAGGGGTGAAATTTAACGTGGAGAAATGGAACCCCCTCTATTATCTATTTCGCCACTATTTCTCGCTGGGTCACCGACTCGGTCACAACTTCCGACACGATGAGTAACCCGGACTTTTTGACAGCGGAAAGGTTTAAACTTTTCGTGATATTCTTTCTTTACGCCCCTTAGTTCCTATACTCGAGCCATATTCGCCACTGTATTAACGCCTGCCACGCGCAATACGTTGCGCATGACAGGTGAAGATATTTTGTTCTGGAAAAACGTCTATGTCGAAACTGGATTTGAGGTCCAAAAAAACCTGGGGCGCGCTGGCAGCGATCGCCGTTGTCGCCGGTACGCTGGCATCTGCTTTTGCATGGACGGCGGGCTGGCTTGGGTCACGCACGGTCAGCCAGGCACTGGTGGGTGAAACACCGAAACCCTTCCCGCCGGGTTTTCGTCACGCGCATGGAAAAGGCATCTGCTTTGCCGGCACCTTTACGCCAAACGGCTCGGCGGATTCCCTTTCAACCTCCCGCCTCTTCTCGCAGCAGGAAGTGCCCGTGGTGGGCCGATTCTCTATTGGTACTGGCGATCCGCATGCCCCGGATAGTACGACCAAAACCCTGAGCATGGCGCTACTGCTAAAGACAGATGACAGGCAACAATGGCGAATGGCGATGAACAACGAGCCTTTCTTCGCCACGCACAGCCCGGAAGGTTTTCTGGCCTTGCGAAAAGCCACTGCTGTTGATGCAGCCACCGGAAAACCGGATCCGCAGCGTCTCAAAGACTTTTTAAAAGCGTACCCGGAGGCGGAGAAATACCTTAAATGGGCGGCACAAAAACCCGCTCCCGGCAGCTTCGCGAGCGCGACGTTTTACAGCATTAACGCCTTTTACCTTGTGAACGCGCAGGGGGAACGTCAAGCCGTTCGCTGGATGATGCGTCCGCACGAGCCTTTCCTGTCGATAAGCGATGAGCAACGGCAGAAAGCCGATGACAACTTCCTGTTCGAAAACCTGCGTCAGCGCCTGGCGCAGAAGCCACTCTACTGGGATTACGTTTTGCAGCTCGCACAGCCGGGCGATCCGGTGGATGACCCTTCCCAGCCATGGCCGGACGATCGCAAAAAGAGGGTGGCCGGTACGCTGGAAGTGACGCGCGTCGAAGCACAATCCACAGGCGCGTGCCGCGACGTTAACTTTGACCCTTCTGTTGTTCCTGCAGGCGTTGCGGTGTCTGACGATCCCATCTTAAACGCCCGCTCCGCTGCCTACTCCCACTCTTTCAGCCGTCGTGAGCGGGAAATTGGCTACGGCAAAGCCACCGAAGCCGTGCAAAAGCAGGAGGTAAAATGAGCTCAAATAAAGATAGGCGAGAGCACGCGCCGCAGCATTTCAATACCCTGGCGCGGAGCCTGCACTGGCTGATGGCGGTGATGATCCTGTCCATGCTGTTCATCGGTGCCGCGATGATGACGTCGTTACATCACCGGATTTGGTTAATCGATCTGCACCGGCCGCTGGGTATCGCCATTTTACTGCTGGCACTGGTTCGTCTGGTCAACCGACTTCTGAGCCGGACGCCCCCACTTCCTGCCGATTTGCCCGTCTGGCAGGCGCTTGCCGCAAAGGCATCACACTGGATGCTGTATGGGTTAATGCTGGCAATGCCGCTGCTGGGCTGGGCGCAGCTGTCGGCAGCGGGCCTGCCGATTGTCATGTTTGATGGCGTCAACCTGCCGGCAATTGTCCCGACCAGTCCGGCACTCTTTGCCTGGTGTCACGACGCCCATAGCCTTCTGGCAAAATTGCTTTTTGCCGTGGTGCTGGTCCATCTTTCTGCCGCACTGGTTCACGCGTGGATCTACCGGGACGCAGTGTTTGCCAGCATAGCGAAAGGGGCAAGTCGGCGTAAGCCATCCGGGAGGACCTGAAGTAAGGCAAGTGGTAGGGGACACGCACAGTCGGAATGTTCGTGTCCTCGCTTGTCATCATCCTGAAACAACGGACACCACCGGAGCAGGTATTTGTTCTCCAGATTCGCGCGTCAATACGCCACGAACACCCCACAATTGTCTTAAAAGATAATATCCCTCAATTAAAGCGATTATTTTTTAATCAACAGAGCATTTATGCCGGCAATTTTAGCTTTTATCAAAAAGTTAAGCGTCGCTTGAGTATCAAACACTCTGTTACCCACACCACCTAACTCGTTGATTTAATTGAAATCACATCAATAAAAACGATAAAACCCCTGACTTCCCAACAAAATATATCAACTCGCGTGATATCTAAATTATAATTCTTATACTTCTGTTAAAAGGTGGAGGTCAAAATGCGATTAACCCTACTGCTGTTATGCTGTCTGGTACAGAGTGTAACCTGGGCTGGCGACCTGCCAAAACCAGTTGGTAAACCCATTTTAACGATTTCCGGTAATATAGAAAATACCAATGAAAATGGAAAAGCAGTGTTTGATCTCGCCAGCCTTGAAAAACTGGGTGTCGTGAGTTTCGAGACAACCTCCCCCTGGTATAACGGTCGTACGAAGTTTGAGGGTGTCCCAATGAGCAAGCTCATGGATTATGTGGGTGCAAAAGGTACGAACGTGAATGTTATTGCGCTCAATGATTACTCAACCATCATCCCTCTCAGCGACTTTAAAAAATACAACGCCATCCTTGCCTTAAAGGTCAATGGCGAATATATGCGCATCCGCGATAAAGGCCCATCGTTCATTGTATACCCCTATGACAGTCTTCCTGAGTTGAATAATCAGATTTATTACTCACGATCAGCATGGCAGGTAAGCAAAATGAAGATTGAGTAGTCGTTCAGGAGAACATAATGAACAGGATACTGGTTGGTATCATTTTTTCTCTTTTTATCACGACAGGATATATTGCATACCTTGTTTATGATCGTCAGCAAGAATTGCAAAAACTGACTCAATACACTGAGTCCTGGTCCGTGGCACAACTGGTATCAGAGTATTACCGTTTTGAATCATGGCTTGGTCTATACGCAACCGATACCGATGACGTTACGATAGACCAGGTCCGCATGCGCCTCGAAATTATGCTCAGTCAGGGCGATTTAATGAAGGGGGGCGATTTAGGTCGCTACATTGACAGCGATAAAACGCATCAGGAACTCGCTTTACGCTTAGAAAACATACTGGCCTATCTGGATAGCCATCTTGAAAATATGAGCCACCCGGAGTTAAAAGCATACCTGACAAATATGCATGAACTTGATGCACCGCTAAGCCAGCTTTCTGCCACGGCATTAACAAAAGATATTAACACAGTTAACGAATCCAATAAGAAAATACAGATACTGTATTATATCTACTCGGCACTTTCATTGCTCCTGGTGATTTTAAGCTTTATTCTCGGCTTCTTAATGATCTACCAGAATAAAAACATCCTGAAAGCTCATATGCAGGTTAAAAGCCTGGCTGACGAACTTCAAATTTCAAAAGAAAAGCTGCAAATTCAGAACTCGAAGCTGGAGTATGATGTTTATCATGACTCCCTCACCGGCATGAAAAACCGCCTTTTCTTCTGGGACGATCTCAACAAAATTAATCTTCAGGCAGATAAAAACCACGTCCCCGTCACGGTGATGTTATTTGATTTAGACCGTTTCAAAGAGGTCAACGATACCTATGGCCACGATACGGGAGATTTGCTGTTGAATCAGGTCTCCCGACGGCTGACCTCGATGAGCAGCGCAACGGATACGTTTTACCGTTTGGGCGGCGATGAATTCGCCCTTCTCTCCAGCGGACTCACGGAAACCGCCGCCGTTTCGCGCGCCAAAGAAATCAGCGATCATATCAGCCAGCCCTATACGATTAATAACCAGCTGATAAAAATTGCCACCTGCGTGGGCATCGTTTTATCTGATAATGAACGACGCTCTGATTATCTATACAAATTTGCCGATCTGGCCCTTTACGAAGCGAAAAAAGAAGGTTCGCAGCAGATCAAAGTCTTCCGTCAGTGGATGCTGCAAAGACTGCAGGAAAGCAGAACCCTTGAACATGATATGGCTATGGCGATCGATCACAATGAATTCGTTGTCTATTACCAGCCTATTGTCGATTCATTCAGCAATGAAATTTACGGCTATGAAGCGCTTATTCGCTGGATACACCCGGTAAAAGGGATACTCGCGCCAGATTATTTTATTTCCGTCGCTGAAAAAACGGGGATGATCAATGAGATCGGCAAGTCGGTGCTTGAGATGGCCTGCCGGGAAGCAGTTTCCTGGGCGGTGCCGGCCAGGATCTCGGTGAACGTCTCCCCCGTTCAGCTAGGCACAAAATCGTTTACCACGATGGTGCAGTCCATCCTGAAAGAGACAGGGCTACCGGCCAGCCGACTTGAGCTAGAGGTAACAGAGTCTTCGCTCTTCAGTGACAGCAACATGCCGATCACTATTCTCAAAAAGCTCCGGGCACTGGGTGTCAAAATTTCCATCGATGATTTCGGAACGGGATATTCCTCGCTCTCACGACTGAGTGAACTGAATTTTGATAAAATTAAAATAGATAAATCTTTTGTGAATCCGATATCCACGCAGGATGATGCCCTTAATATCGTTAAATTGATTACCGGCATGGCGAAGAGCCTCAACATGCGGGTCATTGCAGAGGGTGTTGAAACCGAAGCGCAGCTTGAACGGCTTCAGGCGCTTGGCTGCGATCTCGTGCAGGGATACCTGTTCGGAAAGCCACAGGCTGAGATTGACAGGAAGATTAGATACGGTTGAAATGGTTGTCCGGTTGTTTCTGGCCCAAAATCACGTAGACGGTTGATAATCAAAGGTTAAACAATGAAAAAAACAGCCCCGGAGTATACGCCTGTTGATTTATCTCGTTGGCCAAGGAAGGAGCATTTTGAAGTCTTCCAGTCATTCGCTGAATGCACAATTAACCAAACCGTTCTGATCGACATTACCGCGCTGCGAAAACATATCAAAGCGGTGGGCTGGAAGTTTTACCCGACGATCATTTTTCTCCTGTCTAACATCATGAACCGGCATCCTGAGTTCCGCATGGCCATGAAGGACAATGAGCTTGTCATATGGAATGAAGTTCATCCCAGCTACACCATTTTCCACCCCGAAACGGAGACCTTTTCGTCACTGTGGAGCCACTATGACGGCAATATTCATCACTTCCAGAATACGTATGCAGAAGATACGGCCCGCTATGGAAATAGCCTTTCTTACTGGCCTAAGGAAGAGTCCCGGGAAAATGTCTTCTTCGTCTCGTCTATTCCGTGGGTAACGTTTACCAACTTTAATATGAACATTGCGCACATGAAGAACTTCTTTTCGCCTATGTTCACGTTTGGGAAATACTACGAGCAGGATGGAAAAGTGCTGCTGCCGCTCGCGGTGCAGGTCCATCATTCGGTGTGCGATGGCTTCCATGTGGCAAGGATGTTTAATGAGTTGCAGGAGATGTGTGATGGTTTGTCGGAGCTGTCAGAGGGATTAAATGGCTGATACGCCAGAAATGATGGAAACTTCCTTTATAGGGAGTGAGCAGTGAATTACTCACTTTGATGTAGTGGACAGGTAAAAATATAAATGACCGGCTGTTGCCGGTCTTTTATTGGGTATGTCGTTCGGAACAATTTCACGCTTCAGGTTTAACGGAAGGCGATACCCCCTGCTATCACTAAGGGAGATATATCGCTATGACGTCCAGCTGTTCGACACCACTTCCGCCTGCTTCAGGATTAGCTCTACGGCACCTGGCGTTTTATCCGGTGGATATTTGTATTTACGCAGCGTCTGGCGCACCAGAATACGAAGACGCGCGCGAACACTTTCACGAACCTGCCAGTCTACGGTGGTGGATTTACGCAGTTGCCGCGTCACCTCAATAGCCAGCTTTCTAAGCGTCTCGTCGCCCAGTTCACGCACCGCGCTTTCGTTTTCCGCCAGCGCATCGTAGAAGGCTATTTCATCCGGGTTTAGGCCCAGCGCATCATCGCGCGCCATCGCTTCCTGGAACGCTTTCGCCATCTGTATCAGCTCTTCAATCACCTGTGCGGTTTCGATCGCCCGGTTATTGTATTTCAGCAGAACGGCTTTCAAACGGTCAGAATATTTTTTCTGCTGCACCACGTTGTTGCCAGACCTGGCATGAATGCCGTCATTCAGCAGTTTTTCCAGCAGTTCCACCGCCAGATTACGCTGCGGCATTTCTCGCACTTCTTCCAGGAATTCATCTGACAGCAAACCGATGTTTGGTTTATCCAACCCGGCCAGGGCAAAAACATCCTCAACCCCTGTCGCAACAACGGCGTTATCGAGAATCTTGCTCAGTAAAGAGTTCTTTTCTGACTGGCTAAACTTCTCCTTAGGATCCAGCTTGATAAGCCCCACTCTGATCGCCGAAAGGAACGCGAACTCCTCCTGTAAGGGTTCAGCTTCATCAAGGGTGTTACAGAGCGACCAGGCTTTACTCATCGCCAGTGAGACGTCGAGATAGCGTTTTTTACCGTCATCCAGACCCAGAATGTAGTTAACGGCATCGCGTAGAAACGCTAATGGATCGCGAGAAAAGCCTTCGTAGCTAAAGCCTGGTTTTCCTGCTGAGGGCGCGAACATCCCGTGAATGACGTCGATTTTTTCCAACAGAATGGCAAAGGCTTCCCGGGCATCCACGGTGGTCTGCCCTTTCCCTTTTGAGTCGGTATAGGTTTTCAGCGCCTGCTTCAGTTCGTTGGCGATTCCGATGTAATCCACCACCAGCCCGCCGGGCTTATCGCGGAACACGCGGTTAACACGCGCAATGGCCTGCATCAAGTTATGCCCGCGCATCGGCTTGTCGATATACATGGTGTGGCAGCACGGCGCATCAAACCCGGTCAGCCACATATCACGGACGATCACCAGCTTCAGCGGATCGTTCAAATCCTTAAAGCGCGCTTCAAGACGCTTTTTGGTCTGCTTGTTGTAGATGTGCGGCTGGAGATGGTCTTTATCAGATGCCGAGCCGGTCATGATGACTTTGATCGCGCCTTGTTCGACATCCGCGCTGTGCCAGTCCGGGCGGATCTCTGTGATGGCATCGTAAAGCTTCACACAGATATCACGGCTCATAGCGACAATCATCGCTTTACCGTTCATGGCCGCATTGCGCGTTTCAAAGTGCTGAACCAGATCGACAGCAACCTGTTTGATGCGAGGCTCTGAACCTACCAGCTTTTCCAGACGGCTCCAGTCACCTTTGGTTTTCTCCTGCTGGCCCGTCTCTTCATCTTCCACCAGCTCATCCACCTGGTCGGAGAGCGTTTCCAGCTCCTCATGGTTCAGGTCGAGTTTTGCCAGACGGGATTCGTAATAAATCGGCACCGTCGCGCCATCATCGACTGCATCCTGAATGTCGTAGATAGAGACGTAATCACCGAACACGGCACGGGTATCTTTATCTTCCGAGGCAATCGGCGTGCCGGTAAAGCCCATAAACGATGCGTTCGGCAGCGCATCGCGCATGTGTTTAGCGTAGCCGTATTTGTAGACGCCAGTTTGTCTGTCCAGCGTGGCGCTCAGGCCATACTGGCTACGGTGCGCTTCATCCGAAATCACCACGATATTGCTGCGTTGGTTGAGCGCCGGATGACTCTGCTCACCATCCAGCGGCGCAAACTTCTGCACGGTGGTAAAGATGATGCCGCCGGATTCACGAGCATTAAGCAGCTCGCGCAATTCATCGCGATCGTTGGCCTGTAGTGGCGTCTGCTTCAGCAAATCCTGTGCCTGGCAGAAGGTGGCGTATAACTGCCCGTCGAGATCGTTACGATCCGTCACAACCACAATCGTCGGGTTGTTCATCTCCGCCTGTTGCAGCAGTTTCCCGGCGTAGCAACACATGGAGATACTTTTGCCGGAACCCTGGGTATGCCACACCACACCCGCCTTTTTACTGCCGGGCTGAATATTGCTGTGCAGCGGCAGGTGTTTCCCGGTCGAGGCCACAATCGTTGCCGTCACCGCTTCACGCACTGCATGGAACTGATGATAGGCGGCAATCTTCTTAATCAGCCGTTTGCCGTCGTTCTCAAACAGGACAAAATAGCGGATGTAATCGAGCAATAATTCACGGTTAAAAAAGCCCTGCACGACGGTTTTAAGCTGCCAGTCAAACTGTGGTTTGTCGTTTTCGTTCGCCACGGTTTTCCACGGCAAAAAGCGCTCTTCATCTGCCGTGAGAGAGCCGATGCGAGCATTTTGCCCATCGCTCACCACCAGCGCTTCGTTGCAGATAAACAGGTCGCTGAGTTCGTTTTTATAGGTCTGCAGCTGATTAAACGCAGCCCAGATATCCGCATTGGCATCAATCGGGCTTTTCAGCTCAATCACCGCCACCGGCAGGCCGTTGATATAGCAAATGATATCCGGACGACGAACCTGTTTTATCCCCTGAATAGCCACCTGATTCACGACCATAAAGCGGTTATTGCCGGGATGGTTAAAATCCATCAGCAGCGCTTTATCGTGAACTGTCTTGTCTTCACGCTTGTACTCAACGGGTACGCCGTCGAGCAGCAGATGGTGGAAGGCTTTGTTACTGACGACCAGATCCGGGCTTTCGGGGCGGGTAATACGCAGTATCACCTCTTCCAGCACGGAAACAGGGAGATGGGGGTTGATGGTTTGTAACTGCTCCAGTATTACCGGGCGCAGAAACACATCATGAAATGAAGCACGCAGCGGGTTGTCGCCATCCGGCGCAATATCGGGCCCGTGCAGCACTTCCCAGTCCTGTTCAGCAAACCATTTCAGGCATTGCTGCTCTAAATCGTCTTCACTCAGCATTACTCTTCCTCTCCCTCGGTGATTATACCGGTCTGTTTCAGCTCAATCGCCAGCTCCAGCAAACTCGGGCGGATCGCCTTTTCCAGACGGTTCATTCTATCCATCATCCAGTCGATAATGGCAGGCCATATCTCTTTATTGCCGCCATCAAACGCCTTTGAACAGACGATCTGGCAGCTTTTTCGCTCTGGCAGTAAACGCCAGTCGAGCGGCTCGCCAAACAGCGATTCAATGTGTGTTTTACGTTCCTGAAGGCGTTCAAATAACCAGGTGTTTTCCAGCGCATCCCCGCGCGAAATATTGAGCTGCACGCGAGCGTCTTTCTGGGAAAAGATCAGTTCAAACGGCACGCCGCTAACACCCGACCCGGCAGCCAGCCAGTGATCGGTTGAGGGTGCCCGGTTGTTAAACAGTGAACAGGGGCTGGAGCGGAATTTTTCCAGTGCCATCGTCCAGAACTCGCGGCGCAGATAATGGCGTTGCTGCAGTTCGCTACTGCTGGAGGTGGACTGTTCTTCCGCCTCTTTCTGCGCCATGCCGATCATGTACGATTCCGCTTCCGGGGTTGGGATAACCTGGCGGATATCGACAAACACGTCTTCACCGAAACGGTACGGCGTTACTTTGAAGCACTGCGCCCGAATACCAAACTGCATCAGCCACAGCGCAGTATTGGTAACCTCTTTGCGAAAGTTAGCCGCGACCATAATGACCCGTTGGGTGCCTTTACGGTTGAGTACCCCTTCTTTCAGGCTTTCCCAGCCCATAAATTCAGAGATGACGTCTGCCGCCTGGCGGTTCTCATTAGGGTCGAACTGATCCAGATAGAGCTGGAAGATCTCAACTACGCTCTCCTGACGCAGGTTGGCGCAGTAACCGGCGTATTTCAGCGCTTGCCACACCACGTCGCGCCCGGAATCATCGAGCTTGTTCTCAATGATGACCAAGTTGCCTTTTTTATCGAGCGCCAGGAGATCGAGGCGCTCTTTGGTGTCGTCAAAGCCGGCGAACTCTTTCTGGATAATCAGCAGTTCGTCTTCTTTGTCGTCTTTTTTGGTCAGCGTCTGCGGATTTTTCGCCAGCCACTCCTGTAAATGATCGCGCTCGCGAAAGCCGAGGCTGCTGAACGACACTTCTTGCAAGGAGTGCAAGCTGTTGGTCGGCGTATCGACTTTATACATTTTCCACCTCGCTTACCGCCTGCTCGGCTTCCGGCAGGGGGATTTCACCGGAGAGGAGTTTGGGGAGAAGGGTGTCTCGGATATTTTGCAAAATTAAATTTTGTTTTCTATTTTGCTCCAATAACCCGAATAAACCCTCACATTTGACGGCAAAGTATTTAGTTAAGGAAGGTGCGAATAAG